>CAYREN010000103.1:0-12696 GCA_964423255.1 uncultured Roseivirgaceae bacterium
AGAATGTGAAAATCATCTCAATAATGAACTACTGCCCTTTTGGTTTGACCGATCCATGGACAAATTAAATGGTGGGTTTATAACACATTTTGATAAAGATGGCGAGGATGCAGGAGACGATGAAAAATCCATGCTTGGTCAGGCAAGGAGTATTTATGTTTTTTCTTCGGCTTATCGCAGAGGATTCAAAAAAGAGCAAAGTGCAGAATTTGCCAGACATGGTGTGGACTTTCTGATCGATAAAATGTGGGACGATGTACATGGTGGTTTTTATTGGTTGACAGATCGTGCCGGCAATGTAAAGATTGATGAAAAAATACTTTATGGACAGAGTTTTGCGATTTATAGCCTTAGTGAATATACACTTGCAACTGGAGATACGAGAGGTGTGGAATATGCCGAAAAAGTATTTGACTTGATTCAGAAGTTTTGCGTTGACACTCACTTTGGTGGATATTTTGAAATGTTTAACAGATCATGGGAATTGAAAGGGTCTGGGGCAGCCGGAGGAGATAGAAAGACGCTCGATATCCATATGCATTTGATGGAAGCATTTACTACGCTTTATGAATGTACAGGAAAAGAGATACATCGAAGGAAACTCCTCGAAATGATCGAATTGATTACCGATAAAATTTTGCATCCCAAATATCGAACCGGAATCCCGCAATTTTATGCCAATTGGGAAGTTGCCCCACAAATCAAATTTGATATTGTATGGGGTTGGGACAGATTTTCGGATGATGGTTCGAAGGGACAGGCCGAGGACAATACAAGCTATGGTCATAATGTAGAATTTGCATGGTTGCTGATGCATGCACTGGATATTCTAAAAGAACCAATAGACATTTATAGAGACACCATACAAGAGCAATATGACCATGCAATGGCTCATGGGATTGATTGGGATTTTGGAGGCGTTTATGTAGAAGGATCACATGCAGGTGGAGTATATGACCGTGAGAAGGAATTTTGGCAAAATGCAGAGATGCTTATTGCACTTACACAAGGATGCCTTATTCATAAAGAGAATAAATATTGGCCTGTTTATATAAATGTACACCGGTTTGTATTTGACAAAATGATCAATCATAAAGTTGGGGAATGGCTGCCATTGCTCACCAGACAAGGCGAACCAATCTGGATGCATATGAGCCATAACTGGAAAATCAACTATCACACCATCCGGTCCATGATAGAGACGATTAAGAGAATGGAAAAGATGCTGGAGAATATAGAGATGAAACCGGCATAGCCGGAGCAAATTAAGGACACACAAGGGTATGATTATATTTTTCTTGCTACTTGAAAATCTTAAAATATAAACGAATGAAACCTTCATTAATTTCAGTACTTATCTCATTGGATTAAATTGGTTTATTGGTTCAGTCTGAAAATCTGGGGAGTGAAATAAAAACAAATCGAAATATTGGCATTATTGCCGGACACCGTTTCACCTGTCAGCCGTAGCCGGGCATCTGTCTAATATTTTAAATAATCCCTCTTGAAGCAAACACCTCAATATTTGATTAAAGGCGATTTATCAAAGTGTTTTTACACTTTTGATATTGTCATTTTTTGCAGACAGACCCCAGAATTGATCTGGGGATAATAGCTCTGTTTTTAAGATAATTTATAGTCCCCTTGAAATACCGATTGATCCATTAAATTTGGCTGAGTTAATTGCCGATGGAGTAGATTTACTATTACGTATTTTGAGTTCAATTAGCCAACAGGGCACTGAACTATTCTTGGGATTTTTGAATATTTTTTTATTTCATCTCTACCTTTAGATTCTTTGAAAATGCTAATACTTCCATTATATAAAATAATAAACCATAGTTGCATTGGAGTATAATTTATTTGTAATTTGAAGTTTATATCCTACCATGGGAATATGAATAAATTCAATATAAAATATATCTTTTCTATCGCAATGGTTTCGGCAATGGGAGGATTGCTTTTTGGCTATGATTGGGTAGTGATAGGAGGCGCCAAGCCATTTTATGAGCAATTTTTTAACATTGCTCATTCACCAAATTTGCAAGGATGGGCAATGAGTAGCGCGTTAATCGGCTGTTTAGCCGGTGCTATATTGTCTGGTTTGTTAAGTGACAAATATGGTCGAAAGCGTTTACTGCTATTCTCGGCTTTTTTATTTCTCTTATCTGCAATTGGTACTGGCGCCACAGATAACTTTACAAATTTCATTCTATTCAGAATTTTAGGTGGAATAGGCATTGGACTGGCATCTAACCTCTCACCAATGTACATAGCAGAAATATCACCGGCATCCATGCGCGGAAGGTTTGTTTCGTTAAACCAGCTGACTATTGTTATAGGAATATTAGCAGCACAATTGATCAACTGGCAAATTGCTGAGCCCGTATTGCCGGATGCGACTGATGCAGATATTTTAACTTCGTGGAATGGACAAATGGGTTGGAGGTGGATGTTTTGGATAGAGATTATCCCGGCATGTCTGTTTTTTATATTAATGCTTTTTGTCCCGGAAAGCCCTCGGTGGCTTATAAAAAGTAACATGGATAAAAAAGGAATCATATTCCTTTCCAGGATAGGTGGTGCTGATTATGCTAAAAAAGAGTTTGACATAATTAAAGGCACAATGCTACATGATATTGGCAAAGTAAATTTTAGTGAACTTCTAAATCCAAAATTGCGAAAGGTATTAATTATTGGAGTGGTGTTGGCAGCATTTCAGCAATGGTGTGGAATAAATGTAATTTTCAATTATGCTGAGGAAGTCTTTAAAGCTGCCGGTTATGGGGTTTCTGATATACTTTTTAACATTGTGATTACCGGAAGCGTAAACTTGGTTTTTACATTTATTGCTATTTATACTGTGGACAAACTGGGAAGAAAGGCATTAATGCTTATTGGGTCCGGAAGTTTGGCCGGGATATACACATTAATGGGTGCTGCATATTTTTTTCAGGTTTCAGGGATTCCTTTATTGTTGTTGGTGATTACAGCTATTGCTTGCTATGCGATGTCTCTGGCACCAGTTACATGGGTTGTGTTATCAGAAATTTTTCCTAACAGGATAAGAGGAGCAGCCATGTCAGTTGCTACCGTATCCTTGTGGCTATCCAGCTTTTTGCTAACATATACTTTTCCAATTTTAAACAGAACACTAAATGCCTCAGGAACCTTCTGGCTATATGGCATTATTTGTTTGGCCGGGCTATGGTTTATATATAATAAATTACCTGAAACAAAAGGTAAGTCTCTTGAGGAGATTGAAAATGAGATTTTAAACTAAACGATATGAGATATTTGATTATTCTTCTTTTTGTTATCAATCCGTCTTTTGGTAAGGAATTAAAATTAACATCGCCGGATAATAAAACTGAAGTAGTGTTAAACTTTGATTCAGGCATAAAGCTAACCACTTTCTATCAATCCAAAAGGCTTTTTTATATAGATAATATATCACTGGATATTAGTGGAATTGATTTTAATATGGGAATTAAGAAGATTAAAAAAACAAAAGAGATTTACATTAAACAGGAGATTTATCCTGAGATACGTGAAAAGTACAAGGTAATTACGGATGAATACAATGAGTTGTCCATAAACTTTAAGAGCAACTATGCCATCATTGTTCGGGCATATAATAATGGAATTGCTTATCGTTTTCAAACTACCTTTTCCGATAGCGTAGAGGTGATAAAGGAAAATTTAGCACTACATTTCGCAGAACTGGATTCTGTATATTTTCAAAAATCCGAAACTTTTAATTCATCTTATGAAACACCATATCAGCATAAGTCACTTAATGAAGTGACTAAAGATGGGTATTGCGGTCTTCCGCTATTGGTTAAAAAAAGTGATGGAGTAAATGTTCTAGTTACAGAATCTGATCTTGAAGAATACCCGGGATTATGGCTAAAAGGTACCGGAAGATCTGTTTTAACATCTGCACATGCAGGGTACCCGGTTTCATTTAAGTATGAAGGCAATGCCTATGGGCAAGGACAGGTAGAGCAACATGCCAATTTTATAGCAAAGACAGCTGGGAACAGAAGTTTTCCCTGGCGGATTTTTGCCATTGCCAATGACGACGCAGCGTTAATTTCTAACACCTTGGTTTATCAGTTGGCAAAGCCTATGAAGATAAAAGATCCGTCTTGGATAGAGACGGGTATAATAACCTTTGACTGGTGGGGAAGGCGCAACATTTATGGAACAGATTTTAAGTCAGGCGTAAACACAGCTACTGCTAAATACTTTATCGATTTTGCTTCAGAATTTGGCTTTGAATATTTCCTCTTCGATGATGGGTGGTCAGCACAGGATGATTTGTTTGCCATAAACCCAGACCTTGACATGGAGGAAGTATTAGCGTATGCGAATGAAAAAGATGTGAAAATAATGCTTTGGGTGATTTGGAATACTTTTGAAAAACAAAAAGAGAAGGCATGGGTGCAGTTTGAAAAATGGGGTATTAGCGGGATAAAGTTTGACTTCATGAATCGGGATGATCAAAAAATGGTTCAATTTTATCATGAGATAGCAAGAGAATCTGCAAAAAGAAAAATGGTTATAGATTTTCATGGCGCATACAAGCCGGCAGGATTAAGACGCTCCTATCCGAATGTGCTCACCAGAGAGGCATTGATTGAATTTGAATATAATGGTTGGACAGCTCATGATACTCCTATCCATCATAACCTGTTGCCATATATTCGCATGGTTGCTGGGCCAATGGATTATATTCCGTTTACGACACGCAATGCGCAAAAGAATGATTTTCGTCCGGTTGGTGATTATCCAATGGGGCAGGGAACAAGGGCACATGCTATGGCACTTTTTGTTGTTTTGGAAAGCCCGATGCAAATGTTGCCGGATTCACCTTCAGACTATTATCGAGAGCGGGAATGCACAGAGTTTATTTCGAAAATTCCTGTTGAGTGGGACGACCTGAAAGTGATACATGCAAAAATTGGTGAGTACACCATGCTAGCTAGGAAGAATGGAAACAACTGGTATATTGGTGCAATTACCAATTGGGAATCAAAGACACTGGAGCTATCTTTTGATTTTCTTGATGATGGAGAATACAAAATGGAAATTATTGAAGATGGCATTAACGCTGATACGCGAGCAATCGACTATCGTAAAAAAGCAAGAACAATATCTAAAGAGGATGTTATAATAATAAACCTTGCTCATGGCGGAGGTTGGGTAGCCAGATTGATAAAATAATTCCAACTTTGGAAAAAGAGATCGACAATTGGATATCAAAATTATTGATATTACGACATGAAAAATTTATCATATCTTATTCAAATCCTCCTGTTTATTATTGGGAGTTGCAATCAAAAAGACATCATACAAATTGATCTTTCAGGGGAGTGGAAGTTTCAAATTGATTCTCTTGATGAAGGAGTTTTAAAGAAATGGTATATAAGACCTCTTGACGAGACTGTAACGTTGCCAGGCTCTATGGTTGAAAATGGAAAGGGATATCCTGTAGATTTTAATACAATTTGGACAGGAAATATTAGAAAAAAAGACTGGTACAAAGACAAAAACTATAAACCATATATCAATGACAATAAGTTTCTGTTTCCTTATTGGCTGATTCCAGAAAGACATTATTATGGAGCAGCATGGTATCAGAAAAACGTCAAGATCCCTTCTAATTGGAAAGGAAGTAATATTGAATTATTCCTGGAACGTTGCCACTGGGAAACACAGGTATGGGTGGACGATAAAAAAATTGGCAATCAAAATAGCCTGGGAACTGCACACCGATACGATCTCTCAAAATTTTTAACCCCCGGTAATCATAGGATTTCTATTTGCGTGGACAATCGTATCAAAGGAGTTAATGTAGGTCCCGATTCTCATAGCATCACCGATCATACACAGAGTAATTGGAATGGGATTGTTGGGGAATTAAAATTGATAAAAAAGGCAAGAGTTTCAATTTCAAGAGTTAGTATATTTCCTGATATTGAGAAGCAAATTGCAACTATTGAGTTCGTATTTGACAATAGTACGGGGTCAAAGCAATTGGGTGAATTGATGTTGCAAGCCTTATCTGTTAATAGTGAAAATTCTGTTACTGTTAAGCCTTTGGTAAAAGATATAATAATTGGTAGCAGTACAGAAAAGGTAGTTGTTGAATATCCTATGGGGAAAGATGTTCTTTTATGGGATGAATTTAACCCGAATCTCTATAGCCTAATGATCGAATTAAAAATAGGTTCAACAATCGACAAGTGGGAGGAGACTTTTGGAATGCGCGAATTTAATGCCAAAGGTACCAGTTTCAAAGTAAATGGTCGTCCTATATTTTTGCGTGGAACTCTTGAATGTGCCATATTTCCCAAAACAGGTTATCCTCCTACAGATATAGATTCATGGAAACGAATCATCAATATTTGTCGTGCTCATGGGCTAAACCATATTAGATTTCACTCATGGTGTCCACCGGAAGCCGCTTTTGAGGCAGCAGATGAACTTGGGTTTTATTACCAGATAGAGTGTTCATCATGGGCCAATACCGGAAGTTCGGTTGGTGACAATAGCCCTATCGACAAGTGGCTTTACAAAGAGAGTGAACGGATGATAAAGGAATATGGTAATCATCCATCCTTTTGTATGATGGCTTACGGCAACGAGCCAGCAGGAAAAAATCAAAATAAATACCTGGGAGATTTTGTAAGTTATTGGAAGACAAAGGACAATCGAAGGGTTTATACGGGTGGGGCCGGATGGCCAGAACTACCGGAAAATGATTTTCACAATCTACCGGGTCCTCGTATCCAAGGATGGGGTGAAGGATTAAAAAGCATTATCAATAGCCAGGCCCCTCGGACCGATTACGACTGGTCTGATAGGATTGTTGGAATTAATCGCCCAATAGTAAGTCATGAAATAGGGCAATGGTGTGTCTATCCAAATTTGAAAGAAATTGATAAGTATGACGGAATTCTAAAAGCTAAAAACTTTGAGATTTTTAAACGAAGTCTCGATGCACATAAAATGAGCCATTTGGCAGATAGCTTCTTGATAGCTTCAGGAAAGCTGCAAGCGCTTTGCTACAAAGCTGAAATTGAGGCGGCACTCCGTACTCCTGGATTTGCCGGTTTCCAATTGCTTGATCTTCATGACTTTCCTGGACAAGGAACGGCGTTGGTAGGAGTACTTGATCCCTTTTGGGAAGAGAAAGGCTATATTTCACCAGGGGAATACAAACGCTTCTGTAATGAAACAGTCCCATTGGCCAGACTTGAAAAGAGAGTATTTTTAAGTAATGAAAAAATTATAGCGAAAATTGAAGTCGCCCACTTTGGTGAAAAAGAATTGCAGTCTGTTACACCAATCTGGAGAATAATTGATAAGCATGGAACAGAAGTACAAACAGGTGAACTGGCAACAACAAATATCCCATGGGGAAATGGGATAAAATTGGGTGAAATTTCCACAAAGATATCAACCTCAAAACCACTGAAGTTGATTTTGGAGGTCGAAATCGCTGACTTTTCCAATGATTGGGATTTTTGGGTTTACCCATCAGAACAAACTGGTTTGGAGAAGGAAGTACTCGTAGTACAAAATTTGAATCAGAAAGCCATATCAGTTTTGAAAGGAGGAGGAGAAGTGTTGCTAACTATTAAAAAGGAAGGGATCTTAAATGAAGTAGGTGAAGAGATAGGCATTGGTTTTTCTAGCATCTTTTGGAATACTGCCTGGACAGGTGGACAAAAGCCTCATACATTAGGAATTTTATGCAACCCGGAGCATTCTGCACTTAGTGAGTTTCCAACCGAATTCTATTCCAATTGGCAATGGTGGGATGCAATGAGCCATTCCAAAGCTTTATCTCTGGAAAATTTTTCAACACAGATAAAACCAATTGTTCGTGTAATTGACGATTGGGTTACAAACCGCAGATTAGCATTAATCTTTGAAGGAAAGGTAGGCAAGGGAAAACTCCTTGTTAGTGGAGTTGATTTGGTAAATGATATGAAAAATAGACCTGAAGCCAGACAATTATTATACAGTTTAAAAAAGTATATGCTTAGTGAACAATTTAGTCCTCAGGCAGAATTAGATATCCATGGTGTGCAAAGGATATTAAAATAATTTTAAGATATTATTGACTGGAAAATGTACCTTGCATTTTCTGTCGTAAGAATTTAAACCTTTGAATAAAGTGAAAGTTAAAGTATGGAAAGAATCTGTTGTTATACCTACCTATGAAATTGGAGAGTCTGAAAAAAATCCAATATTTCTGGAGAAAAGGGTATATCAGGGCAGTAGCGGAGCTGTATATCCATACCCAGTAATCGAGAAAATTTCCGATGAAAAAGTAGATAAGGAGTGGCAGGCTTGTTATTTGGAAAATGATTTTATAAAAATTATGATATTGCCCGAACTGGGTGGTCGGGTACAAATGGCCTACGACAAAATTAAGCAGCGGCATTTTGTATATTATAATGAAGTGATCAAGCCTGCATTGGTAGGTCTTACCGGCCCATGGATTTCAGGAGGAATAGAATTTAACTGGCCACAACATCATCGCCCGAGTACATATGAACCTGTAGATTTCAAAATCTCCAACAATGATGATGGCAGTAAAACTGTCTGGTGCAGTGAGATCGAACGCATGTCCAGGACAAAAGGGATGGTTGGTTTTACTCTGTATCCTGATAAATCTTATTTAGAAATTAAGGTAAAAATTTATAACCGTACTTCTTTGCCAAAGACATTTTTGTGGTGGGCCAACCCCGCAGTAGCAGTAAATGACCACTATCAGTCAGTGTTTCCACCGGATGTGCATGCTGTTTTTGATCATGGCAAAAGAGATGTCTCTACATTTCCTATTGCCACCGGTAGTTACTACAAAGTTGACTATTCTTCTGGAGTTGACATTTCTAAATATAAAAACATTCCAGTTCCAACTTCCTACATGGCTATTAAGTCTGATTATGATTTTGTGGGTGGGTATGAGCATGATTCAAAAGGTGGATTGCTGCATGTAGCCAATCACCACATATCACCAGGTAAAAAACAGTGGACATGGGGAAATGGTGACTTTGGAAAGGCCTGGGATAGAAACCTTACAGATCGGAATGGCCCATACATCGAGCTGATGTGTGGAGTTTATACAGATAACCAGCCCGATTTTTCCTGGCTAAAGCCATATGAAGAAAAATCATTTAGTCAGTATTTTATGCCTTACCAAGATCTTGGAATGGTAAAAAATGCATCAAAAGATGCCATGCTTAACCTTGAGTTGAATGGAGAAGTAGCTACGATTATGGCATTTGCTACAGGTATTTATCTTCAAGCGACAATTCGACTGTCAGCAAAAGATCAGGTTATTTATGAACAGAAATATGATTTTAGCCCAAAAGCTTCTTATAGCAAAAAGGTAAACATTGATACTTCTATCCAGCCAACAGATTACTTATTGGAGCTGATAAAGGAAAATGGTGAATTGCTCATTTCGTGGTCACCCGAGGTTAAGGAATCTAAACCAATTCCAGAAGCTGCAAAACCTGCCAAATCTCCAGAAGAAATAGAGACAAATGAAGAATTGTATTTAACTGGTCTGCATCTTGAACAATACAGACATGCAACTTATGATCCTACAGATTATTATAAAGAGGCCTTAAAGCGCAATCCCGATGATATAAGAAATAACAATGCAATGGGAATGTGGTTATTGAGGAGAGGAAAATTTATTTTGGCGGAAGACCATTTTCTTAAAGCCTATAATTGTCAAATCGATCGTAACCCAAACCCCTACGACGGGGAAACAATTTTTAATCTTGGATTGGCTCAACGACTTCAGGGTAAAGATAGGGAAGCTTATGATGCATTTTATAAATCAGTTTGGAATGCAGAATTTATAGATCGGGGATATTTTCATATTGCACAGATTGAAGTAACTGATAAAAATTGGACCTCTGCTTTAGATGCTATCAATCGATCTTTAATTCGTAACTGGCACAATCACAAAGCAAGACATCTCAAAGTAGCTATTTTGCGTAAGCTCGGAGCAAAAACTGATGCAAAAGTTTTGGCTGAGGAGTCTCTTCAATTGGATGAGTTTAATTACGGAGTTTTATTCGAGCAATATCTATTGGGAGATGAGCAAGCTTTGAGCCAATTAAAAAAACTAATGCGTGGAAATATCCATACTTATATAGAATCTGCTATGGACTACGCCTGGGCAGGACTATATCAGGAATCTTTGGATTTTGTAGGTATTGGGATAGCATGCCAGGAATCTGTTTATCCCATGGCCTTTTATTATAAAGGATATTTATTGTTCAAGATGGATGATAATTTGGGAGCCAAACAGGCATTTGAAGAAGCAGAAAATTGCATTCCGGATTATTGCTTTCCAAATCATATAGAATCGGTACCTGCGCTTACACTGGCAAAGCTAATGAACCCCAAAGGATCTAAGGCGCCATATTATTTGGGTAATTTTTGGTACAATGCCCGTCAGTATAAGGAAGCCCAGAAGTGTTGGCTTCAGTCTGCCAAACGGGATAACAATTTTCCAACAGTATTCAGAAATCTTGCTTTGGCTTATTACAATAAATTTAATAATCCTGAGTTGGCACTTGTTTCAATTGAAAAAGCGTTTGAACTGAATAAAACTGATGCGCGAATTCTTATGGAGTTAGACCAGTTATATAAAAAATTGAATAAGCCCCCTCAGGCTCGACTTGAGTTTTTGGAAAAGCATATATCCTTGGTGTTGCAACGAGATGACCTATATTTGGAAAGGGTTTATTTATATCTGAAACTGAGATCTTATCAAAAAGCTTATGACTTTATAATGAAAAGAAAATTTCATCCCTGGGAAGGTGGTGAAGGAAAAGTAACTTCTGCATATGTACAAAGCCTTACTGGTCTTGCCAAAGAAGAGATTGAAAATAAAAATTTTACCAAAGCATTGAATTTACTTCAGTTGGCAAGGTACTATCCGCACAATTTGGGAGAGGGAAAGTTGCAAGGAGCTCAAGATAATGAAATAGACTATTGGAGTGGTGTAGCATATCAAGGGATGAATGAAATTGAGAATGCAAAATTGTCTTGGGAGGTTTCAACATTGGGGCCAGACAAACCAATGGTAGCTTGGTTTTACAATGACCAAAAGCCAGAGACAATTTATTACCAGGGACTGTCGCTGATTAAACTCAACAGAAATAAGGAAGCGATTGCAAAGTTTAATTTGCTAATTGAATATGGGAAAAACCATATGGATGATGATGCAAAGTTAGATTATTTTGCTGTTTCGTTACCGGATATGTTAATCTGGGAAGAAGACTTAAATAAAAGAAATAAGATTTATTGCCTGTACTTATTGGCTTTAGGGTATAATGGATTGGGAGTCGATGACAATGCTAAAAAATTCCTTAAGAAAGTTTTAAAACTACAAAATTCGCATTTAGGGGCATTGTGATATTTTTGTTGGAAATATAATTCATCGGATTGCTTCATATCAATAGAAGCAATCCGATGGTTTTTTGATTAGCAGCAATTTCTTTTAATATCCTACATTCTCATATTTTGTTTAGGGTTGTGGGCCGTCAAGATCTGCCAATCCCATAGATTCAAGAACTTTCTTACGAATTGGTTCAACTGAATCATTGAGCTCTTGCAAACCAAAATCTATGCCTACCATTGTTCTTAATGGCCGACTACCAGAAGGGAGGTCAATAAGCTTTTCAAAGGTCTTTACAACTAACATAGGATCTGTAGGAACATTGCTATCTTCAAATGCACTTTGAACTTGATTTTGGAATCCTTCGAAAAATGCATCTACATGTTTATAATCATCGATAATTTCATCATTTTCTGGCGTAATCATACTTCCAAAAAAATTAGTGGAAAATGGTCCGGGTTCAACGATTACTACATCTATTCCTAGAGGAGCCAGTTCATATCTTAAAGCCTCGCTTAATCCTTCTAACCCCCATTTACTAGCATTGTAAACGCCGAGTCCAGGAAAAGATGCTCTACCTGCTCCTGAGCTAACCTGTATTATTAAACCAGATTTTTGAGCTCGCATTTGAGGAAGTACTGCCTTTGCTGCCCTGATTGTCCCAACAATATTTAAGTCTAACTGATTCAGCACTTCTTGTGAAGAAAATGCTTCAACAGCTCCTCCGAATCCAATGCCAGCGTTGTTTATTAAAACATCAATATCCGAAATTTGCTTAACCGCTGATTTTACACTTTCATCAGAAGTTACGTCCATTTCAATAACTTCTATGTTATGATTATTGTCTTTTGCAAAATCCCTTAGTTCGGAGGCGGGAAGTGCATTTTTCCCGTTAATGCTTCTCATGGTTGCATAAATATGGTGTCCCTTGCCAGCTAAGTATTTTGCTGAATCATATCCAAACCCTGTACTGCAACCTGTGATGAGTACTTTTTTCATAATGATTGTAATTATAGTAATTGCCTACTCTTGTTGGTTTTCGGCTAGCCCATAGATTGGTTTTCGGCTAGCCCATAGATGTATTTTCTTTCCAACAAGGTATTGTATTTAATATCACAAACCTATCTAATCCTTGCAATTTCAAAATAGAAGCCATTGTGTTTTATATTTAGGCATAAATCTAAAGTAAGTAGATTACTAACAGTTACTTTAAAGCAAGCTTGATACTAATAGCTTAGGAAGTTACTATTTCA
>CAYREN010000104.1:0-12670 GCA_964423255.1 uncultured Roseivirgaceae bacterium
ATTTCATCCAGCGCCGTCAGGTTGGTGGGATCGGAGACTGCTACAAACAACCGGTTGCCACGTTTGTAGAGGGGCAGGGCGCGGTGCTTGCGCACCAGTTTTTCATCCACCAGTTTGGTAATTTCGGCTTCCAGCTCAATGGCCTCGATATCAAATACGGGGATGCCGAACTCCTCTGAGGCGGCAGTGGCGATGATTTTTCCGTCCAGCAGTTTTTTGTCCACCAGATAGCTGACCAGTGACGATTTTTTTTTATCGCTTTGCTCCTGGGCCTGCAAGGCATCCGCTTCAGCGAGATGGCCGTCGCTAACTAGTCTGCGGGCCAGGCCATTGAGTGTCATTTGCGCGCTTGATGTTGCCATGGATAATCTACTATTCGGTTTTTTATGGGAATTTCTGTGAAAGTGTTCAAATTTTGACCGGGTTATGCGTAATATGCGTTTCGGTCGTGTCCATAATAACCTCGTTACATAGCAGCCTTGATAAATTCATGTCAAATCAATGTGCTTTGAGGGGCTTCGGATTAAAGCGCCCATGTTCTGGCTACTATACTGTAGCGGCAGTAATTGTGGAAAATTTAGTAGATGCCCGATGAGTTAGCTGTCCACAGCATGTTCTGAATCGCCTTGCAAAAGCGTTCAGGTGAGCTTCCCGCTTGCTTTTAAGCAGTCTTCGTTTTCTGTAAGGTGCCGTGTTGTGTAGCAAGTTTTTGATTTTTTTGCATTTCATTTATTAGAGGAGTGTATTGTATGAACGAGAATGAGGGGTTATTGTACCAATTTTTTGAAGGGTTATGCTCTCGGAGGTTTGTGCCAGTGGTAAAAAAAGGCCAAAAAACGAAGACTGGCTTAAAATCAAATGCGGTTTTATATCGTTGTGGGCTGGGAAATACATGCGCAAAATAGGTACAGTTATTGTAACGGGAGGGGCGGGATTTATCGGTTCCGCAGTTATCCGACAATTTATTAGTGAAACGGATGCTACTGTTATCAATGTTGACGCTCTCACCTATGCAGGAAACCTGGAATCCCTGGCTGCAGAGACGAAAAGTCCCCGGTATTTTTTTGAGCATGTCGACATCCGGGATAAGGCAGAAATGGAGCGTATTTTTCAGCAATACAAACCTGATGCCATTATGCATCTTGCAGCAGAAAGCCATGTAGACCGTTCAATTGATGGGCCTGCCGATTTTGTGCAAACCAATATCGTTGGTACTTGTTCGTTGTTGGAAGTGGCGCGAGAGTACTGGAAAGCGTCGGACTTTTTTATCTTTCATCATGTTTCGACTGATGAGGTGTATGGCTCCCTTGGCGAACAGGGACTATTTACAGAAGCATCGCCATATCAGCCAAGCTCGCCTTATTCTGCCAGCAAGGCTTCGTCTGACCATTTGGTTCGTGCATGGAATCATACTTACGGGTTGCCTGTTGTTGTTACCAATTGCTCGAACAACTATGGACCTTACCAGTTTCCCGAAAAGCTTATTCCTTTAGTGATACTTAATGCAAAACAAGGCAAACCCATTCCCGTATACGGGGAAGGTAACAATGTGCGAGATTGGCTATACGTAGACGATCATGCGCGAGCGCTGCGACGGGTACTGGAAAGCGGGCAAGCTGGAGAAACGTATAATATTGGTGGTCACAATGAAAAAACCAACCTGGAAGTTGTTCTGGATATTTGCAAATTATTGGATGAATTGTTGCCAGACTCTGAATATCGGCCGCATGCGAATTTGATAACTTTTGTTGATGATCGTCCAGGCCATGATCAACGTTATGCCATTGATGCGAGAAAAATCAAAGAAAAGCTGGGTTGGGCGCCAGATGAAACATTCACTTCAGGCCTAAGAAAAACGGTGCAATGGTATCTCGACACTCAAGTGTGGTGCTCGCATGTTCAGGATGGAAGTTATATTGGAGAGCGTATTGGTTTGAACGTCGGAGTTATGAAATGAAGGGAATAATTCTCGCAGGTGGGTCAGGAACCCGCCTTTATCCAGCTACCCGGGCAATTTCCAAGCAGTTGTTGCCTGTTTATGATAAGCCTATGGTTTATTATCCATTGACGGCATTAATGTTGGCAGGAATTCGAGATATCTTGCTTATTTCCACTCCTCAAGATACTCCTCGGTTTGAACAGCTGCTTGGGGATGGAAACCAGTGGGGGCTTAATATAAGTTATGCTGTACAAACCTCTCCCGATGGGCTTGCGCAAGCTTTTATTATCGGGAAGAATTTTATTGAAAATGATTCTTGTGCGTTGGTTTTGGGCGATAATATATTTTATGGGCATAGCCTGGGTACGCTTGTTAAAAAAGCTGCACAGGAGACTATTGGTGCAACTGTATTTGCGTACCCTGTCAGTGACCCGGAGCGTTACGGTGTTGTTGAATTTGATAAAAATGGAAAAGTACTAAGTCTTGAAGAAAAGCCAGAAAATCCAAAATCACGTTATGCGATTACGGGACTTTATTTTTATGATAATAAGGTTGTTGATATTGCGGAAACAATTATTCCCTCTGTGCGGGGTGAGTTGGAAATAACTGATGTCAATAAGCGATACTTTGAGATGGGCACCTTATCCGTTGAGAACCTTGGGCGTGGCATGGCCTGGTTAGATACAGGTACACATGATTCCTTGCTTGAGGCGGCAAGTTTTGTGGAAACAATAGAAAAGCGCCAAGGATTAAAAATCGCTTGTCCAGAGGAGATCGCTTATCGTAATGGTTATATTTCTGTGGATGAACTACATAATCTCGCGCAGTCACTTGAAAAAAGTGCTTATGGGCAATATCTACTGCGTATTTTCGAAGAAAATGTATGTCAAGAGGAGACTTCATGCAAGTAACATTAACCGCGATTCCCGATGTAATTATTATTGAACCGGATATATTTCCGGATGAGCGTGGATTTTTCTTTGAAAGTTACAATGAAAAGGTATTTGTAGAGCTGACAGGGGTAGAGCCAAAATTTGTGCAAGACAATCATTCCCGTTCTCTACGGAATGTGGTGCGTGGTTTACACTATCAAATTAAACAACCTCAAGGAAAATTGGTGAGAGTGATTGAGGGTGAGGTATTTGACGTTGCGGTTGACCTGAGAAAAAAATCGACAACATTTGGCCAATGGATTGGTGAGTATTTATCGGCTGTAAATAAAAAGCAGGTTTGGATTCCCGAAGGGTTTGCTCATGGGTTTGTGGTGCTTTCCGATCATGCAGATTTCTTGTATAAAGCCACAGATTATTATGCTCCAGAATATGAACGCTGTATTCGATGGAATGATCCAGATCTTGATGTTCGGTGGCCTGAAAATATAAAGCCGATCATTTCTAACAAAGATGCAGAAGGCGACACCTTTTTGGCAGCGGAAGTCTTTCCATGAAAGTGCTGATTATCGGTTGTACAGGACAAGTTGGCTGGGAATTGGTGCGTTGTTTACAACCATTAGGGGAAGTGGTGGCAGTTAATCATCAACAAATGGACCTTTCCAGGGTTGATAGTATTAAAGCTGCTCTAAAGAATTTTGCACCGGATGTTATCGTAAATGCTGCGGCTTATACAGCAGTTGATAATGCTGAAACTAATGAAATAAAGGCAAATACTATCAATGGGCATGCGCCGGGGATACTCGCAAAAGAAGCAAAACAGATTGGAGCATTGTTGATTCATTATTCGACGGATTATGTTTTTGATGGTAAAAAAACGGGTCCTTATATGGAAGATGATACTTTTGGCCCAATTAATGTTTACGGTAGAAGTAAGCTGATGGGTGAGAATGCTATCCGGTCTGTAGGCATGGATTATATTATTTTGCGGACATCCTGGATTTATTCTGCCCGAAGAGATAATTTTTTGCGCACGATATTACAGCTTTCACAAGAACGGGATGAGCTATGTGTTGTTGCTGATCAAGTTGGCGCACCGACCTGGGCTCGTCTTGTTGCAGAATCTACCGCGCATATTATCAAACAATCCCAAACTGAGAGGTTTAACGATTTATTCGAATCGAACACTTACCATCTGGCTGCGGCAGGAAAAACGTCCTGGTATGGTTTTGCTAGTGCCCTTGTTGAGCGGGCTCGAAAAATGTCGAGCATTTCAATAAAGGTGAAAAATATTATACCCATTACTTCTTCCGAGTATCCAATGACAGCTGAGCGCCCGAAGAATTCGTGTTTGGTAACAAAAAAGTTGGAAAATTATTTCGATCTTGGAATGCCACCCTGGGATAATATTTTGACACTTTGTGTCGACGAAATATTTTCCTGCAGAAAAGAGTGGTAAGAAAAAATCGGCGCCTGGTATTTCCGTGCGGATTAGATATTTTGTATCAATTCAACGACATGAATAAAAGGAAGTGTGATATTTTCTGAAGTTTTGTATTTTCTTGAGTGTAGCATGAAAAAATTTGACAACGCATACTGGTACCTATAACTCAGAGAGTTTCTGGTTGATTTCTTTGCAATGAAGCTAATTCGCACACCACAAGACTTGGCCATTAATGGCGCTGTTCCGGCATTCGAGCAGCCGTTGCATGTTGGGTGTCCCAACATCGGTGCCCGAGAAACTTTTCTGAAATATACTGAGGAAATATTTGATCGGCGCTGGTTGACTAATAATGGCCCGCTTATGCAGGAATTTGAGCGGCGAGTAGCTGATTACCACGATGTGCGGCATTGTGTTGCCATGTGTAATGGTACGATAGCCCTTGAAATAGCGATCCGCGCATTAGGGCTGGAGGGGGAAGTGATTATTCCGTCCTACACTTTTATTGCTACTGCACATGCCTTGTATTGGCAGGCAATTACGCCGGTATTTGCAGATATTGATCCCTTTACTCATGCCCTCGATCCTGATGCTGTACGTTCCATGATTACTTCGCGAACTACCGGCATAATAGGTGTCCACCTTTGGGGGCGTGGTGCGCCTGCCGAGAAACTGCAAGATATAGCTGACGAACACGGTCTTAAACTAATGTTTGATGCAGCTCATGCTTTTGGCTGTTCATACAATGGAGTAATGGTTGGTGAGCGTGGAGCTTGTGAGGTATTGAGTTTTCATGCCACTAAATTTTTTAATACTTTTGAAGGTGGCGCAGTCCTTACTAATAATGATGAGCTTGCCAAGACTATACGTTTGATGCGTAATTTTGGTTTCTCGGGCATGGATAATGTTATCCACCCTGGTAGTAATGGAAAGATGACGGAAGTTTGTGCAGCCATGGGGATGACTAATCTGGATGCCCTTGATAGCGTGATTGAGGTTAATCGTCGGAATTATCAAATTTATAATGAGTATTTATCCCGCTTGCCTGGCATTAGTGTGTTGGCTTTTGATCAATCTGAACGAAATAATTATCAATATGTGGTGGTTGAGGTTGGTGAAAAATGTCCGGTAACTCGTGATAATATTGTGCAAGCATTACACGCCGAAAATATTTTGGCGCGAAAATATTTTTGGCCAGGTTGTCATGATATGCAGCCATATAGAAAATTATATCCTCATGCCGGACGAGTTTTGCCGAACACCCGGCAGGTAGCAGACAGAGTTGTTGTATTGCCGACAGGCACGGCTCTGGATGGAGATATGGTGAGAATAGTGGCTACAGTGATTAAAGTGTTGATAGAAGGTGAGTCGTGAGGCTTGCGATAATGCAGCCCTATATATTCCCATATATAGGTTATTTTCAGTTGATTAACCATGTGGATAAATGGGTGATTTTTGATGATATCCAATACATATCAAAAGGATGGATTAATAGAAACAGGATTCTTCATCCAGATCTAAAAAAAGAATGGCAGTATTTTACTGTTCCGGTAAGAAAGCATTCTTTAGAAAGCAGAATAAAGGATATGGAAATTAATGATGATATTAGGTGGCGGGATGAACTCCTTGGGAAGTTAACCTCGTATAAGAAAAAAGCCCCATTCTATGCAGAAACGCGAGAATTTGTGAGTGATTGTATAAGATTTAAATGCTTGAATTTGTCTGAATGGGTTGAGTATACACTTAAAAAAACATGTGATTATTTAAATATTTCATTTGATTATTTTAATTTTTCGGAAATGGACGTTAATGTTGGAAATGTTGAGCATGCTGGGCAATGGGCATTGGAAATTTCTGACGCGATGCATGCCGATGAATATATTAACCCGGCAGGAGGGGTTGATATATTTACTGAGCGGGATTTTCAATCAAGAAATATAAATCTCCAATTTTTGAAATCTAATTTAACTCCCTATGTTCAGCGTAGAGGATATTTTGTTTCCGGGTTGTCGATTATTGATGTGATGATGTGGAATAGTAAAAATAAAATTACCGAAATGCTTGCCGAATATGAAATCGTTGCCTGTTCAGACTTGAAGAAAAATTGTCATGAATGATAAAGTCAAGCAATATTACCGTGATCGAGTAAATAATGGCGATCGTAATAATTTTTTGTGGCAGGTAGGAAAAACAATTAATGGGAAAGAGGTGTCAAAAGAGCAAATTGAGTTAATTGTGGAAGCGATAAACGGTAAATTACAGCTAAATAAAAATGATATTGTTTTGGATGTGGGATGTGGGAACGGGCTACTTACAAAAAAAATATCACCATTTGTTTCGAAAATCACAGGGCTTGAGTTAACGGAAGATTTATTTGAAATAGCTGAAGAATATAATTTCAGTAACAATATTTTATATATTAACAGTGACGTTATAAATTTTGATGTTAGAGAGAGTAATAAAAAATATACAAAAATATATCTATATGAAGTAATGCAGCATTTTACTTATATCGGAGGAGATGCTGTTTTTTCTAAATTACATGAAATTTCTACTGACAATGCAGCTATATTTATCGGTGGAATTCTTGATGCTGAAAGAAAGTGGATGTTTTTTGATTCTAAAGAAAAACGGTGTAGATATTTCAAGGAGGTTTTGTCTGGAAATGACCCGCTTGGTACCTGGTATCATAAAGATGTTTTACATTGCCTGGCCAATAAATATAACTTTCATGTTGAGTGTGTTGAGCAAGAGAATATGCTCTATACAAGCCATTACCGTTTTGACTGTTTGTTACGGAAAAAATAGACAAAATGCACAAAAAAATAATCTTGATTTGCGGCATGCCTCGTTCGGGAACAAGTTGGCTTGGTCAGATATTTGATAGTTCGCCAAATGTGGCATTCCGGATGGAGCCGCTTTTTTCATACCAGTTTAAAAATATAATTAATGAAAGCTCCTCTAATGAAGATTTTGCGAAATATTTTTCAGAGGTATATCTATCTGACGATGACTTTATTCACCAAAAAGAAAACAGGATTAAGGGGGCATATTCTTTTTTTGAAAAAATTCCAAATCCAGAATTTCTCGTAATTAAAACAACGAGACACCATAATTTGCTAGAGCGATATTTGACGTCGATTGATTGTCTTGAGGTTGTATCCGTAGTGAGACATCCATGTGCTGTTATCAGTTCCTGGATAGATACCGATCGTGAATTTTCGGAGAAAGGATGTAACGTAAGAAATGACTGGAAAAGTGGTGAATGCCGCAAGGATAGTGATGGGGAATTTTGGGGGTTTGATGACTGGTTGTTAGTCACCAGACAACATATTGAACTGAACCAAAAATACAAAAAATTCAATATCGTAAAATATACTGATTTAATTCGTAATCCTGAAGCTATTATTAGTGAGTTATTCGAAAGGCTTTCAATTCCATATGCAGCTCAAACCGTGAATTTTCTGAAGGATTGTCGTAGTCAGCATAACGATGACCCATATTCTATTTTTAAAAATAAAGATATGGAAAATAAGTGGGAAAAAAAACTGGATAATGTCATTGCACAAGAGATTATTGAGGAAGCAAAAGCGTCCGGGATGGGGGAGTTTGTTGAATGATAGATTATAGCTTGCCCAGGTTAAATGATATAACGCAATTTTATTGCAAGCTGATATTGTTTTAATGTGGGCATAATGTGGTTTGAGCTATTTTCTATGATGGGTAGTGAATAATACTAATGTGATGAAAAGTGCTAAGTCATTAAAGTGGAATACGGCTGCTAATTTCATTGGTCTTGGTTACATAACAGTTATTGGTATTGTTATTTTACCTTTATATCTCCAGTATCTTGGGGCAGAAGCTTTTGGCCTGGTTGGTTTTTTTATAACCCTTCAAGCATGGATGCAGTTGTTGGATATGGGGATGTCACCATTGTTGTCGCGGCAGGCAGCACGGGTGCGCGGGCATAATGAGTCTTTTCTTGCCCTGAAAAAACTGGTTAGAAGTCTTGAATTAATTATTTTGATTCTTGCCATAATTGCTTTTTTAAGTATTTCCTCTGGTAGTCTTTGGATTGCGAATAATTGGTTAAATATTGCGTCACTTGAATTGACAAAAGTAGCATCTAGCGTTGTTTTAATGGGAGCAATAATTGGATTACGCTTTTTCTCATCGCTATATCGCAGCGGTATTCAGGGCATGGAAAATCAGGTATGGCTGAATGTTGCCAATATATTATTGATAACATTAAAATTTCCTGGTGCATTATTGCTCTTGCAGTTTGTAACACAAGATTTCATATATTTCTTTGTTTATCAGCTTTTTGTTGGTGTTGTCGAGCTAATGGTTTTGGCAATTATGTTTTATCATTCTATGCCCTCTACCGATAAAATCGGAATCAGGTTTTTCTGGGATGAGTTGAGACCAATGTTACCTTTTACAGGTGGGTTGGCTTATTCAGTTTTGATTTGGATTTTGCTTACTCAGCTGGATAAAATGATACTCTCTAATATTTTACCACTATCAGAATATGGATATTTTGCATTGGTGGCAATTGTTTCTGCTGGTATTTTACAGATAAGCAGTCCTGTTGGCCAAGCGATTTTGCCAAGAATGTCATACCTCCTTTCGCAAGGAAAAGAAAAAGATATGCTCAGTTTGTATCGGAAATCCACACAAATTGTTATTGTAATAATGATGCCATTGACTGGAGTGACAGCATTATTTTCGACTGAATTATTGTTTGCGTGGACGGGAGACAATGGAGCTGCAGAATGGGCTGGTCCTGTACTCTTTTGGTTTTCTTTGGGAAATGGCATTTTAGCTATGAATGCATTCCAATATTATTTACAATTTGCGTACGGAAATCTCAGGATGCACGTGATTTATACTACGATATCGGCAATCATACAAATTCCTGTGGTGATCTACGTCGCATTTGAATATGGGGCTCTTGGTGTGGCACAAGTGTGGTTTGCACTGAGATTGGTTTCTTTTATAATTTGGGCGCCGATTGTTCATCGTAAGTATGCTCCAGGTATGCACCTGTCATGGTTACGAAAGGATGTTGCACCGACTTTTTTTCTTACCTCTTTGTTGCTTGTTTTTATTCAGTCGTTGAATATTGAATTTGAATCAATGACTCGAACAGGAATATTTACAATGTTGATTGGAGTCGGAGTCGTGATTATTAGTTTAACAGCAGCGTTTTCTATTGAAAGCCGTAAACTTGTTATTAATATTGTACAGGCGGTTAGGCTTAAATAATGAAAAAAAAAATATTTTTTATTTTTAAGGCATTGGCGCGAAAAATAAAAGCGCAGCACTTGAGAAAGTTCAGCGCACTATTGTCGATAAACCCGTTGAATGCTGAGGTGCATTATTATTTTTCTCAGGCCGCAAATAAATTGGGGCTATACAATCTTTCAAATGCAGAGCTGAAATGTGCTGAATATTTAGGTTTGGATAGCAGTGAAGTTTTAGCGTTAAATATTAAAAATGGAGCGAGACTTACAGAGCTTGATGAACTTGATGTTAACCAGTATCAGCGGTTTGTAGTTTTGCAAACACATATTAACAAGCTTTTGAAGTCTGGTGACTCTATCCTTGATATAGGAGGTGGGCACGGAATATTATCACAATTTTTACCAAATAATCGCTACTTTCTTGTTGAGCCATCGATAAATGGTATTTCAGGCCTAAAGCTACCATTTTCTGATAATAGTTTTGATGTGGTAGTCGCTTGTCACGTTCTTGAACATGTTGAGGAAGGTTCCCGATCAATATTTATTAATGAAATGCTTCGAGTATCAAAAAAACATGTTCTTATATTTAATCCATTCAAAAATGAATTACTTGATGAAATGGAACGAATGCAGCTCATTTTTAATCTTACAAAGATGGCGTGGGTGAAAGAGCATATAGAATGCGGACTTCCAACTGTAGAGGAAATTACTGGGTACCTTTCTTCTTTGCGCTTGTCTTTTGTGGTGAAAGGGTATGGTGATATCTATGCCTCAGTTGCGAGTGTTTTTATGGCATATTATGCGGAAAAACTTTGCAGGGATGATTTTGTTAAAGTTAAGCGTCATTTAAACCAAAAGTATGACCAGTTAAGCAGTAGTAAATATCCTGTAAATATAATGATCGAAATTACGAAATCGTGCGATAACCATTAAATGTTTCACGGTGTTATATTTGCAGGAAACTTTTTAAATGAGGATGAAGGGCTTATATTCTTTACCCTTCTATTGTAGTTAATTTGTTACGATCGATATTTGATATAAATCTCTGGATTATAAGGTTAGTACAATGGTTTCAGAAATAAGAACATCAAAGAATATTTCATCCGTGGGGGATTGTCATTCTGTGCCAGTAGTTAGCATATGCTGTATTACTTATAATCATGAATCGTATATATGCGAAGCTCTTGATAGTTTCTTGATGCAAGAGACTGATTTCCCGTTTGAAATTCTGGTCCATGATGATGCCTCTACAGATGGTACTGCACAGATAATTCTGGATTATGCAGAAAAATATCCACATATCATTAAGCCTGTTATTCAAACCGAAAATCAGTATTCCAGGGGAGGATTGATAGCTCTTCGTTTTTTATTTCCAAAGTCTAAAGGAAAATATATTGCGTTGTGTGAAGGGGATGACTATTGGAGAGATAAAAACAAGTTACAAAAACAAGTGTCTTTTTTAGAAAATAATCCGGAATATGTCATTACTTATGCTGATTCACAACCATTTGATGAAGGTGGTGATTTGGCGATAGATTTTGGGGGAAGCAGGAGAGATCTTAGCTCCGACGACTTGATGAAATGTACACCTTTACACACATTGACTACATGCTTTCGAAATGTAATTAAAGAGGTTCCATCTGACTTGGTGTCAGCAAGGTATGGTGATCGTGTTACTTGGTCATTGCTTGGTGCGTATGGCCGGGGAAAATATCTTTCTGAGGTTCTGCCTTCAGCATACAGGGTACATGATGGTGGGGTACATTCAAAAAAATCCAGGCAACATGAACTTGAAATGTTACTTATTACCTATAATGCTTTATTTGCATATTATACGCGGATTGGGGATGTTAAGAATGCAAATTATTTTCATGAAGCAAGTTTCAAGTTGTCACACGTTGTAATTGGATGGAAAAGGCATATTGCACTATTTATTAAGGCGTTAGCTTCGATGTCTCCGAGTCAATTTTTATCCGCGCTAAAGTTATCAAGTTTGGGTACATATTCGGGAAAGGCTACCAGGTTAGAGCAATGCGATAAGTGATGGTTTTGGCTCTCATTTTGCTGAGGGTGATAGTGAGAAAATTATATCAGGATATCTTGGGAAGCCCGTGCCGTAGTAGAAGTTTAAGTTTTTGTGGTAGCAGGGTAAACAAGTGGCGCCATTGTAGTAGTGGTAAATGTGTTTCAGCTTTTATTTTTTGGCGTTCTCTCTGTAACAAGTTGCGTTTTGTTATGGTTTCCCGGATAGCTACATAATATATTTCACGCAAAGGGCGCAAGGTTCGCATGTGCATAGACATAACTAATCCTTCGATTAGGAGCAGGCATGCATGCACAGGGAGTACAAATAAAAGAATTGGCCCTGGGTAAAATATCAACATAATATATGTTTTATTACGTTCGCTCATAGCGCGCCGACGATAATTGCTATGTAGTTTATTATTGTCGATTTTTCCCCCGCCGAAGCTATGTCCTACATGGTGGTCATATCCAGACTGGGTAAGGGTACGGACTTCGCTGCCACTATTCCAGGCACGCAGGCAAAGGTACATGTCTTCGGCGAGAGAGCCTATCCATTCAGGGAATCCTTCAAGGGTTTTCCATAGTTTCTGTGGGATCCACAGGCAGGCACCCATCACCATGCTTACCTGATGTCGTGTAGGGTCGATATTTGGTACGGGATTAAGAAAGGGGTCAAGTAGACTACCCATGTCCATTAATTGTCCAGTTTTTATGTTGTACTGGGGTAATGTCAGGATTCCGTAGAAGCTTTGTTTGTTAGCATACTGATATAACAGTGAGAGTGCATTACTTCTAAGGGCGGCGTCGTTATTTAGTAACAAGATGAATTCTCCCTTCGCAGCCGCAACCATTCGGTTATTGCTGATACAAAAGCCCACATTCTCCTTGCTGCTGATCAGTTTTATTTGCGGGTACTCTACACTTATAAATTCTACAGAATTATCAGTTGATGCATCGTCATGAACAATGATTTCTACAGTGTGTTCGAATGCTTGATTCAAAACAGAGTCCAGGCACTCCCTTAGAGTTTCATTGCCGTTGTAGTTGGCAATACAAACTGATACGGCGATTTTTTTATTGCTCAATGCCGACTTTTTCAATGGTTTGGGTTCTTTTGTAACCATTCCCA
>CAYREN010000105.1:0-12617 GCA_964423255.1 uncultured Roseivirgaceae bacterium
ATAAATAAAATCAGATTTTATTTTAAACTAAAAGCTCAATGAACTTTAAATTTCTGATCGGGATGATCACTGGGTCGAAGTTTTGCTCTGGCCCTCTCATGGTCAGGTAGTGATTTATTGTAGGTCGATCCAAAACCACTGGCCTGATGATATATATAATCTATCCAGGGATCTTTTCCATCCATTCTTGGATCACTGGTTTCCTTTAGATAATCGACCAACTTTACAAATAATTCTTCCTTAAGATCAGCATATTCTGCATTGCCAGCAAGATTATTTGTCTGACCCGGATCATTTTTAACGTCATATAACTCTTCCGAAGGTCTCTTCCCGAAATTCAATTGAAAGAGATTGGGAATTGCTTCTTGATTATTAATGATAAATGTTTTTGTTGGACAAGCGTCGACATCTCCATGATTGGTCTTATTTGAAGAAATGAATTCTGGGCCTCCTGTGGGCTTTCTGTCAGGCTCAAAATTTCGGATATACAAATAATCATGCGTACGTATTGCTCTTGCTGGATAGGTAGCTCCTTCTGGTCTGCAGTATGTGTGTCGCTCCAATCCGGTAAATATCTTGTCTCTCCGTGGATCAACAATACCTTCTTTGTCAGAAGTCAAAATGGAGATTAAACTTTTACCTGTCATCTCAGAAGGTATTTGCAAGCCAATAGCCTCCAGAATAGTGGGCGCAAGATCTGTGAGACTTACCAAATCATCAACCTTTCTGCCACTTTTGATCCTTTCTCCCCATCGGATTGCCAGGGGCACATGTGTTCCCCAATCGTACAGATTAACTTTTGCTCGAGGGAATGGCATACCATTGTCTGAGGTGACAATAACAATCGTATTTTCCAATTCCCCTGCTTGCTCTAATTCATAGACCATACCAGCCAAATGAGTATCAAACCACATGATTTCATAATAATAATCCATTATATCCTGACGAACTATCTTATTGTCCGGCCAAAAGGGAGGGACTTCGACATCCGCTGATTTGAGGTTTGCTTCCTTTGCACCAACACCATATTGATATTCTCTGTGAGGTTCGGTGGAACCAAACCAAAAGAAAAACGGAGAATTTTTGGGTCTGTCTTTAAGGAAATCCTTAAAGTTTTCAGTATAATTTCTTTTATCAATCCCATATGCGATTTCTTTTTCGAGCCGATCATTGTACTCTTTAATTAGTGGTTCTCTTTTAAGGCCAAGGTATGACCAATTTCCCGGAGCCCAACCTTTTCCAGTATAACCTACATGATACCCATTGTCATCAAGGATATGTGTGAAAAGTTTAAGATCTTTTGGGATTGCTCCCATGAGTAGGCCTGCTTCTTCCGTTCGCCATATCTCCTGTCCGCTTAGGATGGCTGTTCGCGAAGCCGTGCATGAAGGACAGGCTGTAAAAGCATTATTGAATAGGACACCTTCATTTGCAATCCGGTCAAAGGCTGGAGTTTTAATCACCTTATTCCCAGTAATCCCAGTGTGTAACCAGGATTGATCATCTGATAAAGCCAATAGAATGTTTGGAGAATTCCTGGACTCATGAGAATTATTTTGTTTTTGACAAGTATTCATTAATACTATAATGAATAAAGATGCCAATAATCTTAAAATATACTTTATGATATTCATACCTTACAATTTTAAGTTCGTAGCACTAGTGTTAACTTTAATTTTTTACTTCTGATATTTTTAGGAAATCGTTTTTATCTATCTCATAATTTGAAGCCATCTCCTCCAATTTAGAAGGCAGAGAATCTGCCAAATTATTCATTTCTGTTCTGTCATTTTTCAAGTTGTATAATTCCCATTCTTCAGCATTTACCCTAACCAGCTTCCAGTTTCCTCTTCTGTACATTCTAAATCTTTCTGTAAATCCAGATATGAAAAAAGCAGGTTCTTTCCTTTCTTTACCCTTGAAAATAGGTAGCAGCGAATTCCCATGCAGTGGAATTGTCGTAAACCCATTTATTGATTCAGGATATTGCGTACCGATTATATCTAATAAAGTTGGCACAATATCCACAACGTGACCGGGCTGATTCGTAATGGTATTTGGTTGAATTACGCCAGGCCAATTTACTATAAAAGGGGTATGGCTTCCTCCTTCATGGCCGCACTGTTTGTATTGCCTGAATGGGGTGTTTCCCAAATTTGCCCAGGCACTTCGTAAACTCCAATATGAATCTGCCGGACCTGGCTGAACG
Organism: uncultured Roseivirgaceae bacterium; assembly: GCA_964423255.1. GTDB lineage: Bacteria > Bacteroidota > Bacteroidia > Cytophagales > Cyclobacteriaceae > JAAUQL01. The sequence goes on from CAYREN010000105.1 coordinate 2,210, forward strand.
TCTTTTATTTTATTTGAATAAAATGGGCAAGATCCATTATCTATTAAAAACATAATAAGTGTATTCTCTAATTTTTCATTTTTCCTGAGCTTGGTAATCACACGTCCAATATTTTGATCCATTCGATCTACTATAGCCGCGAAAACAGCCATCTCAAGATCGAGGGAATCTTTCTGTGCCTCTGACAAACTTTCCCATGGATAATAGTCAGTATAACCAGGAATTAATGGCCCTCTGAATTTATTCAAATTTCCTTCGGGCAAACTTAATTTAGTGTCCAGAGGAATCACACCAAGTTCCTTCATCCTTTTAAATCGTTCAGCACGCAACTGATCCCAACCTTTTTTATATTTCCCCCTGTATTTCTCAATATCTTCCGGACGAGCTTGTAATGGATAATGAGCGGCATGATAGGGTAGATAAAGAAAAAATGGATCTTCTTTCTCGAATGCCTCATCTAACCAATTCAACGCATAGTCGGTAATAAAATCCGTTTTGTACATGGGAGATTTATCATATTTGATCTCATCTGCTTTTAGTTCACGGCCTTCCAGGTAAAAAGGCCTTTCAAACTCTCCAGATGGCGGTCGAAAATATTCCGTTGTTGCCCAAAAATAAAACGAGTGATCAAATACATTTTCGGCCTTACAATAATCCGGCACCCAACTATCAAAATGCTCTTTCCCACTCATAATATTATAGTACCCAGCCAGCTTTGTAAGTTGGGCTAGATGCACAGCGCCATTTCCTCCCTTGTACAACCCGGTAAGCATGGTAGAGCGTGTAGGATTGCATTTTGCCATATTATAGAAAGAAGTAAATTTCAACCCTCCATTGGCCAATTTATCAATGTTGGGTGTATTGATTTCACTGCCATAGCATCCAATATCGGAGTAGCCCATATCATCCCCCATGATGAGAACTATATTTGGTCTATTGATATCTTCACTGACAGGGGCAGTACATCGAATAACAAAGAGTCCGATAAATAGAAAGCAAAGACTATAGATAATTTTACTAAACATGAAATTCATCGCAATATGTTTAATTTTCAATTTTATTGATTTAATGAATGGTTGAAATAATCACAATACTTATCAACATTAACTTTTAGTATGAATCTGATGTTTAGGTGCGTCAACCTCAGTTTGGTGTCCTAAATCACCTTGCTCATTCATCCAATCTTTTAATAATTGTCCCATTTCCTCAATAACCGGTTTGTATTTCGGGTCAGTTGCCAGGTTATTCAATTCATAGGGGTCATTCACAATATCATAAAATTCTACTTCCGGGCGGAACTGAAACTTGTTTACAAGCACAGCAGCGTTTTCGTTGGTTTTTGCTTTCTCAATCCATGTTAGCCAAAACACTGTCCAGGCAGGGTTTTTCTGTTCTGTAACATTATTTTGAAATTTAGTTTCATAATGGATATTGAGGATGTATTTATACTTTTCTGACCGTATCGATCGAATCCCATACAGCTTTGAACCATTTCTTATTCCTCTTGTCGTTTGGATTCCATATACATATTTCTTGTGCTCGTTCTTCTCACCCAGTAAAACAGGAAGAAAACTCTTGCCATCCAATACATCTTTGGGTGTGCCTCCAGCAATATCAACAAATGTAGGAGTGATGTCAACATATTCAATCATCGCATCGCTTATGCTTCCTGCTTTTATTTTTCCAGGCCATCGCACCAGAAATGCCGTTTGTAGGCCATTGTCGTAACATGTCCATTTGGCAAAAGGAAGTGCATTCCCCTGCTCGCTTGTGAAAATCAGAATTGTATTTTCAGTGACTCCAAGATCATCCAATAGCTTTCTCACTTTTCCAACGGAGCTATCCAAATGATTAATTTCAGCAAAATAATTGATGATAGTTTCTCTGGTTTTTTTCGTGTCGACAAAGTATGACGGTAGCACTATATTGTCTGGATCATAAATGCTGGGATCTCCAAGGTTCCAGGGCGTATGTGGCTCTTTAAAACAAATAAAAGCACAAAAAGGTTGTTCTTTATCTCGTATGATAAACTTCTCCAATAATTCAAGATTAGGATCAGTCCCATTTTTACCCAGGTATTCAAAAGGAAATGATTCGGCAGGAGCGATATGCCTTTTACCAGTTAGTGCAACGCGATATCCTTCTTTTTCCAGGTAATGAACCACACTCTTAGTTCCTTTTTTCACAAATGTACTTTGAGGATAAGCGCCGGATTTTACTGGGTAAATACCCGTATATATATTATGACGCGTAGGCGAACACATGGGTGCTGCCTGAAAGCAACTCGTAAATCTCATACCTTCTATTGCAATAGCGTCAATATTTGGTGTTTTTACATTTTTACTTCCATAACATCCGATATCTCTGAAGGTGAGATCATCTGCTAAAATAAAAATAATGTTTGGTTTTGAAATACTGTTTTTTCCTTGAGCGACCAACATGTTCCAAGCTCCCAGAAAAGCAAACAGCATTGTTAGAATAAAATTAATTTTGAAATAGATCGTAGGAATATGTTTTAGTGAATTTCTCATATTCATGGATATCTTCACAATTTTCGTCTTTTCTTGTTTTTGACTTTTTCTATGTTAAAATCAAGCTGACTTTTGTAAATGGTCATCTTATGTATTTCTTCGTTATCGATGTTTTTAATTATATAAGTCACAGAGGGGTCATTTATTGTTGTATTAAATTCCAGCGTTCCAAAAGAACATTTTTTATTGTATCCAAAGATGCTCCCTTCCATCAAGTCATGCGTATGGATATTGGTAAGCCTCGAGCTCATCAAATCGTACATTGCATATCCCATTGGGCGATCTATTTTCCACGCATCTGACCTGTGCCGATCTGCAGAAATCAAAAGCACACCTTCTATTTTATTCTTTTCAATAAATGTAAAAATCTCCTCCCGCTCGTTGGGAAAACCATCCCAAGTATCATCACTCCCTGGTTTTGTGCCTTTAGCCCAGGGAACTGAAGAGGCGATAATTTTGAAAGTGGCAGTGGATGAAACAAGTTTTTCTTTCAACCAATTCTTTTGAAATTCTCCCAGCATGGACGGGTCATTAACGTCCTTGGGGTTTTCACGATAATACCGACAATCAAGCATAATAAAATCTATGTCACCAATGGAAAAATCAAACCAGCAACCTGGATGACTATCTCCTCCTCCGAAATATGGGTTGGGCCATTGGTTTTTAAATAAATTCCATACAGGTCTTTTCCACGCAGGGATTTCAATTTCGGGTCCCCCTTCCCCATCATTAACCGTAAAGTCATGATCATCCCATATAGCATAAATTGGTACATTTGGTGTAAATCGCCTGAACTCTGGGCGGCTTTGCCTTCGGAAATAACAATATTGTTGCGCCTCATGTACTTTAGGGTAATCTATGTATACATTATCTCCTAGTAATAGAAAAGCATCAAATGATTGTGTAGCTAATGTATCCCACATACGCTCAAACCAAGGCGTGTATCCGGCGCCTCCTCCAAAGCCAATTTTCAACTTAACCTGATTTCCAATATCCGCTGTGGTTGTAAATGATCCATTTTCAAACAATCTACTTCCATCAACAGATATATTGTAGCTGTAACTTGTAGCTGGCTCAAGTCCGGTAATCTGAATGACACCTATGTAATCTTTTAATTTTAGTGTCATTCCCTCAAATTTTTTATATTGGTCTTGCCCATCCTCGGTAACAACTACAGCCACATTTGCTTCGTGATCTGTCCTAAGCCATATTTTAGCGCCGTCAGATGTAACATCGCCCAGCATTGGACCATGTACTAATTTCACATAACGGCCTTGCATAAAAATTTTGAATTCTTTGCTTTTCGTTAAATTTAAAAGCAATGACCTTGGTCCAACAATAAATCTTTCTATTGGCATCCCATTTTCAAGCGCTATTTTTACATGGTCCAGTGATTTGGGAACATTGTTCTTCACAGCATATGCTACAGCCATACAATAATGAGATTCTGCATCATTTGGAAAATCAGCCAAAAAATTTTCCAAAGTCTTTATAGCTTCATCAGGTTTTCCCTGAGCAATTGCTGCAATGGCATTTGTTGGGAGTTTTTTATATTGAACATCTTGAGGATAAGAATTTTGTGCATATCCAAATAGAACAACATTCATTAATATGAACAAAAAGCCTATTTCCTTCCAGATTGATTTTATAAGTGGTTTCATATATTAATTTTTAATAGAAATCTTCAACCTTGTCAGAATAGGATCACCAGTTTCTTTTGCCAAATTAATTAGTATCGATTCGTATTCTTTTCTTTTAGAAATGAAATTTGGATTTTCATATAAATTATTTAATTCGAATGGGTCTTTGGTGTGATCATAAAATATTTGGTAATCTAGCATTGATAGAAGATACCGGCCATCCCAAACTGCTCTCCAGGCGTTGTGATTATTGTGTAAACCCAAATACAAATAGGGCTGATCCGGACCGCTTCCAGTTCTGTACCAATTAGCCATACTTTTTCCTTGCATATAATCTGGAACATCAAGTCCTGCCAGATCCAGAATGGTGGGCGCTAAATCTACGCTGCTGACCAAGGCATCACTGACTAAACCCGGTTCTTTTACTCCAGGTCCGGACAAAATAAGCGGAATTCTTATGGCAGTAGAGAACGGCTTGCCTTTGGTCCTCAAAGAATTACTCACATTTCGATTTGTCTCAATATATTTTTGAACAATTTCTATATTATGACTGCCAAGGACATCACCATGATCGCTAACGTATACAATGATAGTATTTTTATCTGCTCCGATTTTTTTCAATCCTTGTTGCAATCTTCCCACTTCAAAATCTACTGCAGTAACTTGAGCATAATACATTTGCAAAAGTTCGCGAAGTTCTTGTTTTTGTACTTCTGTCAAATCCTTTTCTGCACCAGGAGGCAAAACAAAATCTTTAGGGTTGTATTTATCAAGGAATTCAGGTAGGCATTCTTCAGGTTTGTGAGGTGGTCCATAAGCAATATAATAACACCAAAGCTGGTCTTCATCCGTTTTTCTTTTTATAAAATCAAGCGCTTTGTCAGTAAACCAGGTAGGCTCCCAGTCATACCCTTCAACCCTAACCTTTTCTTTTTGATCATTATATTTCCATACTTTAAAAAATTCATGTGACTTTTCATATCCCAACCATTCCTGCCAGCCTTGCCTGGGTTCGCCGGGTTCGACATAACCACCAACATTTTCTTTTGGGATAAATCCTTCAAGGTGCCATTTTCCAATATACCCGGTAGCATAACCATTTTCAGAGAATATTTCTCCAATCGTCTTTAGCTCACGTTTTAGCTGTATTCCATTCTCTACTACACCATGTTCATGAATGTACAAGCCTGTTTGCAATGTTGCCCTGAAAGGGCAACAAACTGGAGACGCACTGACGGCATTTGAAAAACGAATCCCAGCAGATGCCAGATTATCAAGATTAGGGGTTATCGCCATGGTATTCCCAGCACATCCCATTACGTCGGCACGATGTTGATCGGGTTGGATAATTAAGACGTTATGCTGGTAATATTCATTTTTATAATTACCGGATGCACAAGATGTAACTACAAATGCCAAAAGAATAATGCTAATATAAAATTTCATAATTTTTAGAATTTATTTTCTCCATAATTTTTTGTTAGGAGTACTTCCCATCTCAAAAAGCAACTCTCCTCCATTAGTAATTTCACGATGAAAAATATATGGCCGATCTAATTCTTTCCCATTAAGGGAAACTTTTTGCACGTAAACATTTTCATTAGAATTATTTTTTGCTTCAATTATAAATGACTCTCCTTTATAATATCCCTTATTAAGTTTTATCTCCATTTTATCAAATAATGGGCTGCCAATCATATATTTGTTATCACCCTGGCAAACGGGATGGAAGCCCATGGCACTAAGAATGTACCATGCCGACATCTGACCTACATCTTCATTTCCCATAATTCCATATGGACCAACATCATAGGCACTTTCCAGAATCGTGCGCACCCATCTCTGGGTTAACCATGGCTTATTTGTATAATTAAATAAATAGGGTATATGATGGACAGGTTCGTTTGCATGATTGTAAAACTCATTAAATGCAAAATCAGGGGGTGTACGTTCGAACATCTTCTCCAATTCTACTAAAAATCGTTCTTCCCCAACCAACGATTTTAGCCCTGAGATATCATGTGGAACAAACCACAATTGCTGAAGAGGATTGCTTTCGATATTTCCCTGTCGAAAAGCCAACTCACCTTCCCACGGTATCCATTCACCATTTTTAAACTTCCCGCGAAAATAACCTAAGTCTTTATCAAAAATATTATGGTAATTTTTTGATCTTTTTAAAAAAAGGGCTTCGCCTTTTTCATCTCCCAATTCCTTTGCCATTTGACTGATACACCAATCCGCATAGCAATTCTCCAGGGTTGCCGAAACACCCTTATAATATCCTTTCCATCTGTTGGGAACAGGATCACAGGCAACAAATCCTTTTTTATTATAGTTATCCCACCCGTTACGGATTGTCTTTGGGCCTAGCGATGTTTGTTTTCCAATATTATAAGCTTTAGAAAGATTGAACCCTCGAATACCTTTTTTCCAGGCATCTAAAATCACCGGAAGTGCCGGATCACCCAACATACAATTGGAGTAGCATCCTGCAATTTCCCATTTCGGAAAACCCATCCCGCCATCTTCACCTTTTGTGATCAATGAGTTCACCAATTCATTTACTGAATTAGGATCGATTATAGTAAGCAATGGAATATGGCTTCTGAAAGCATCCCACCCACTAAAAATAGTACGGTAATGAAAATCGGTAGGCTCATTTACTCCCGATTCCTTTAAATAAAATCGTCCGTCAGAATCAGTGAAATCGCGTGGATCAAACATCGCATGGTATAAGGCCGTATAAAAAATTTTCTTTTGCTTTTCCGATCCACCTTTAATTTTAATTAAGTCAAATTGTTTGACCCATGATTCCTCTGCTTCGGATTTCACTCTTTCAAAATTCCAATGGTCAAGTTCCTGCGTCAGGTTATTCCTTGCCCCCTTCAAATCAACAAAAGAAATTCCTGCCTTAAATAATATTTGTTCTCCTTCAAGAAGTTGAGGATATTCTGCATAAAACCCAAGGTGCTTACCCTTCAACTCATCTAATCCTTCAATGATCTGGCTATTCTTAATGAGGTTTTGATAAGAATTCGAAACAACATCCTGAGCCTTTCGGGATTGTTCCACAGGAATATTTGCTGACCAAAATCCATAATTTGAAAACGGTTTTGAAAATTCTCCTGAAAAATAAACCGTATAAAAAACCATGTTTGTTTTTCCGTTGCCCCAGCCACCGCCTTCTGGCGTGCACTTCATCCAACCTTCTATTCTCCGATCACCGATTACCTTGATATATTGTTTTGCTGATGTCCCTCCTATTCGGCGTGCCAGATCAATTTGAATACGATTAGTGTTGTTTTGCGGAAAGGTAAATCTCAGGATTCCAGCACGTTTTGTTGAAGTCATCTCAGCTTCTATGTTATAATCCTCCAATTTAATAGAATAATATCCGGCCCGGGCTATTTCAGTATCGTGGGAAATTCTTGATCTGTAGCCCGATTCTGGGTTTGCAACGCTTCCACGATTGGGATAAAAATCTCCATTGGTAGGCGTAATCAGCAGATTTCCGAAATCTCCAAACCATCCAATTCCACTCATATGGATAAAACTAAATCCTTCCAGAGTTTTATGTTCGTATGAATATCCGGAGCCAACATCTCCACCAGTATATGTATCAGGGCCAAGTTTAACCAATGCAAAGGGTAAGGTAGCTCCGGGAAATGTTCTTCCATAATATTTTGTCTTTGCAACACTTCCTATCAAGGGATCGACGTAGTCGATAGCCTGCCATGATTCCGATTTATTATCATTGTTATTGCACCCGCTTGTCAGCCAAAACAGAAAAAATAAGGATGATATATTTAATAATAGATTCATTAAATCATTACTTATTCATTTCATTCTTCACTTCTTCTAACCAAGTATCGTGGAGCATTTTTAATTTTTTTGCCTCTTCAGGATATTTTCCAATCAGGTTTTCAGTTTCTGAAATATCCATCTGAAGATTTGCAAGAAATAATTTATCTGTAATTGGCTTCTTGCCTCTTATTCGTTCTTTGGGATTTCCTATTAATTTCCAATCACCTTTACGAACCACCCATTGTGCAATATTATCATCATAGCTCCCATGTTGCCAGTAAGAAACCTCATGTTGAGACGGGGATTCACTGCCTTTAACAATAGGCATTATGTTTTTTCCATCAATATTCAATTTCGAAATATCTGTTTCCGTGAGATCTGCAATAGTCGCAAACCAATCCATTTCCATGCAAATTTGATTGCGTACCTGGCCAGCAGGCACAACACCTGGATATCGGATTATAGCAGGAACACGTATGCCTCCTTCAAAGTAGCTAAATTTGCTACCTCTATATGGACCTGCATTTCCTCCTCCCCAAAATGCACGTTCTTCCGTTGAATGTCCATGATCTGATTGAAATATTACTATGGTGTTCTTAGCTGCTCCCGACTTGTCCAATTCATCCAATACTTGACCAATTCTCTCATCCATAGTTGAAATGAATGAGGCATATTCCCTTCTTGGTGTTGGCAAATCTTTATAATGCTCCATCCATTTCGGTTCACCTTGATATGGATAGTGAGGAGCATTAAATGCCCAGTAAATGAAAAAAGGTTTCACTCTTTTTTCATTTACTATTTCCTTGATTTCATCAACCATTAAGTCCGGAAAGAATTGACCGGGTCGATAAATCTCTTCTTCATTTCTATATAAATCGTGCATATTTGGTCCCGACCAAAACATAAAATGTGAATAGTTATCAATGCACCCACCGTGATGCCCAAAGTAAAAATCAAATCCTTGACTGTTGGGCAATGTTTTTTGTTTGTGACCCAGATGCCATTTTCCTATCAACGCTGTGAAATAGCCATTTTCTTTTAGCATTTCGGCCATTGTGAATTGTTCAGTTGGCATACCATATTTTTTCTTTTCGTCTGCATGGGCCGGCACTGGTACGTTGCCCCAAAGACCCGCACGTAAATTGGTTTTCCCAGTCATCAGTGCAGCTCTCGAAGGTGAGCAGACACTTGCAGCAGCGTAGAATTGTGTAAATCGTGTTCCCTCGGCTGCTAGCCTATCCATGTTAGGGGTGAATAAATCCTTCGCCCCGTAACAATTCATATCAATGGACCCCTGGTCGTCAGTAAGAATTACGATGACGTTAGGTTTTTTTTGATTTGAGGATTGCGAGATTGCTGTATTTAGTGTAATGCATGTAGTTAATACAATCAAATTGATTTTTAGGAAGAATTGTGATTTATACATATTGTAATTATTTTAATTATTTAAAAATTTAATTCTTTATATAAATAAAAAGAGCAACAATCTCCTTTCCTGTTTCGAAGTATGTTTACTAAATGAAAATTTATTTCAAATACCTGACATATCCCAAAATACTCGTCGGGCCTACAAAGTCATAAACTGGAAATGCTCTTCACTTTATTTTGTCTCATCTCACCCAAAACACTCTGTTGGCTTTAGCGTTCAATCCAATTTGGTTCACTGCTGTCACCTCAATTATATGAGCACCATTATTAAGACCTTCAGGGATTTCGCTATGCCACAAATGCGTAGATTTACGTGGTTCATTTTTTAATCCTCTCGAACCATCTGTTGGGGTAATGCCCAATTCCTGACGTTTTAATAGTCTTAATACATAAGGATCATATTCCTCTATTCTATCAGTTTTAATCCATTCTCCTTCATCGATTCGGAGTTGTACATCGGTATATTCATTTCCAGCATACACATTAATCCAAATGTCGTTTGTATCAAGCGCAGAGGTCGAAAGTGTATCAAACATTTCAAAATACTGGGGAACCCAGATATGCATCTGTTTGGTTTCATCTACTCCCGATGGTTTGTATTTTAATTTATAATCACTACCATTTATATTCATAAACCAATACCCACGAGGTGTACCATCGCGCATCATCGATCCCGGAATACCAAAAATATCATATTCTCCACGCCACCAATTTCCGCAAATAGCACCTGCTACCAACTGATGAACAGGTTTTTCATTTTCCCACCCATCACTTTTGTCAAGAAAAGTTTGTATCTGGTTGTGAGCATGACCTGTTGCCAAAAATACATTTGGGTGATCTTTCAATAAAGACAACAATAATTTTGTTTGCGATACTTTCTTCGCTTCAGAAAAAAAGGGTATATGTGCGCAAACAACAACGAGGTTATCTGGAGAAACGTTTATTAAGTCATTTTTGATAAACTCTTTTTGCATAGCATGAATGCCAGGTATATAATCACTG
>CAYREN010000106.1:0-4412 GCA_964423255.1 uncultured Roseivirgaceae bacterium
AAAAACCAAATCTAATTATTTTCCTTGTCGATGATCTGGGCTGGAAGGATGTGGGATTTATGGGGAGTAAATATTATGTAACTCCCAACATAGATCAGATGGCTAAAGAGGGTATGATATTTACAAATGCCTATGCCAATGCGCCAAATTGCGCTCCTACCAGGGCATGTCTCATGAGCGGCATGTACTCACCCAGACATGGTGTTTATACGGTAGGAGATCCTGCACGGGGTAAATCAGAAAATCGCATGTTGATCCCAAGCCCAAATAATACTGAGTTGGCAGGTAGCTTTGTGACACTTGCAGAAGCGCTGAAAGAAAACGGATATATCAATTGTCATGTAGGGAAATGGCACTTGGGTGACGATGACAAAACTTCTCCTGAAGCCCAGGGTTTTGACATAAATATTGGAGGAAACCATGCCGGACATCCAAGGACATATTTTAGTCCATATAAAAATCCAAATCTTGCTAATGGCCCTGAAGGCGAATACCTCACCGATCGCCTTACCGATGAAGCACTTCAATTTGTGGAGGATAATAAGAATCATCCTTTCTTCCTCTATTTCGCTCATTATGCTGTGCATACACCAATCCAGGCAAAAGCAGATATCACTACGAAATATAAAAACAAAGTAAGCGATAATGGACAGGATAATCCAAAATATGCCGCTATGATAGAAAGTACGGATCAAAGTATTGGCCGATTATTGAAGAAACTAAAAGACTTGAATTTAGATAATAATACTATTGTAATTTTCTTTTCAGACAATGGGGGACACGGAGGTGTCACAACACATTATCCGCTAAGAGGATCGAAGGGAATGATGTATGAGGGTGGTTTTCGGGAACCAATGATTGTTCGCTGGCCCGGAAAAATTAAGTCGAATACCAAAAGTGAAGAAATAGTCATCGGGTTGGATTTTTATTCAACTTTCGTAGAATTGGCAGGAGGTGATTCCAAAAAATATCATACTGATGGAGAAAGTCTTGTGCCAATATTATTAAATAAGGGCAGCCTAGAAAGGGAAGCTATATATTGGCACTTCCCGGCATATTTACAATCTTACAAAGGCATTAAAAACCCAGGAGACTTAGTCAGAGGATGGAGAGCTGTTCCATCTTCAGCAATTAGAAAAGGAGATTGGAAACTAATTGAAGACTTTGAAGATGGCAGCCTGCAACTCTACAACCTTAAGGAAGATATCTCAGAAAGCAACAATCTCGTAGAAAAAATGCCAGAAAAAAGAGCAGAGTTATTGGAAAATTTAAGACATTGGCGAGAAGAAGTAAATGCCCCTGTCCCCACTCATAAGAATGCTGAGTATCAAACTAAATAATAAGAATAAATCATTTCGCTAAAACTAAAGTATTATGAAAAACGATTTAAAGTATTCACATGCTACCAGCACATTTATAATATCCCTAATGGCATTATTTCTGTTCGGTGGATGCATGAGTAAAAAAGCAGAAAAAAAACCAAATATAATTTACATTCTAGCCGATGATCTTGGGTATGCCGAATTGGGAAGTTATGGCCAAGAACTGATAGAAACTCCACATCTTGATAAGTTGGCTGCTTCGGGTATGCGATTTACACAGCACTACGCAGGCGCTCCAGTATGTGCACCTTCGCGATGTATATTGCTCACAGGCCAACACGCAGGTCATGCCTACATTCGTGGAAATGACGAATGGGCATCGCGAGGTGAAGTCTGGAATTTTGCTAAGGCTGTCCACGATCCCAACCTCGAAGGACAAAGACCCATGCCTGATAGTATTCCCACTATTGGAAATGTTTTGCAGGAGGCTGGTTACAAAACGGCTATTGTTGGTAAATGGGGACTCGGCGCTCCGCTGACTGATGGCATACCCAATAACAGAGGGTTTGATTTTTTCTATGGATACAATTGCCAGCGACAGGCACATACACTTACTCCCAAACACTTATGGAAAAACAAAGAAAAAGTCTGGCTTAATAATGATCTGATAGTACCCGGCACAAAACTAGATAGTGCTGCCGATCCATACGATTTAGCGAGTTATGCCAAATACTTTCAAAAAGACTATGCTCCCAAACTGATGCAAGATGAGGTACTGGGTTTTATAGAGCAAAATAAAGATAATCCGTTTTTCCTTTACTATGCAACACCTTTGACACATGCGCCCTTGCAAATACCTCAGGAATTTGTTGAGAAATACGTGAAGAAGTTTGGTGATGAAGAGCCATATGATGGGAAAAGAAGCTATTTCCCCAATCGATATCCAAGGGCAGCATATGCAGCAATGGTATCGTATCTTGATACACAAGTAGGCGAGATTGTTCAAAAACTTAAAGACCTGGGACTTTATGAAAATACGCTGATTATTTTCAGCAGTGACAATGGGCCAACATACAACGGCGGAACAGACTCCCCATTTTTTGATAGTGCCAAACCGTTTAAAAGCGAGCGTGGATGGGGAAAAGGATATACACATGAAGGAGGCATCCGGGTGCCTATGATTGCCAGCTGGAAAGGTAAAATTGCTCCTGGTTCCACCAGTAACTTGATTTCTGCATTTTGGGATGTGCTACCAACTTTAGCAGATGTGGCAGGTGTCAATGCCCCGAATGATATTGATGGAATAAGCTTCCTCCCTGAATTACTGGATAAGGGAGTACAAAAGCAACATGAATTTTTATACTGGGAATTTCCATCATATTCAGGTCAACAAGCGGTTCGGATGGGTAATTGGAAGGCAATTAGGAAAAATATTTTTAAAAATAATATGGTAATCGAATTATATAACCTGGAAAGTGATCTCACAGAACAGCAGGATGTCGCCTCTGAAAATCCTGAAATTGTAAAACGGATGGCAGAGCTAATGAAACAGGAGCATACCTCTGCACTACTCGACAGATTTAAAATAGAGCAATTAGGAGATGTTAAAAATAATAGTAAATAGCGGCACCAATAAAAAGCATCTTTAATTGATATTTAAACTAAGTTTAACATTTACAAAATTAATATGAGAAATTTGACACTATCTTTTCTTGTCTGTTTAGAGTTTGTCATCGCCTCTTGCAATCCTGAAAGGAAACCTGATGCAATCAATAAATTACCCAATATTGTACTCATTTATGCAGATGATTTGGGTTATGGAGATTTAAGCTCTTATGGCATGACTAATGTTGCCACCCCAAATATTGACAAGATTGCCAGTGAAGGTTTAAAATTCACCAATGCTCATACTTCATCTGCAACTTGCACACCTTCGAGATTTTCCATGCTTACAGGATCATATGCATGGAGGAAGAAAGGCACCGGTGTTGCACGTGGAAATGCCGCCATGATTATTGAACCGGGGAGAGAAACCATTGCCTCTGTATTGAAAAAAGCTGGATATAATACCGGTGTAGTAGGAAAGTGGCATTTGGGTCTTGGACCAGATGGTGGCCCTGATTGGAATAATGACATAAAACCCGGCCCACGAGAAATAGGCTTTGATTATTCCTTTTTGATACCTGCAACAGGTGATCGTGTTCCTTGCGTATTTGTTGAAAATTGTAAAATTGTTGGCATTGACCCAAATGATCCCATTGAAGTGAGTTATGGTAAACCTATCGGAAATGAACCAACCGGTAAGAAAAATCCGGAGCTACTGAAAATGAAACACAGTCATGGGCATAACAATACTATTGTAAATGGAATAGGAAGAATAGGGTACATGACCGGTGGGCAAACAGCAAGATGGGTTGATGAAGATATAGCAGATGTAATTACGAGAAAAGCCATTGATTATTTGGAGAAACAGGGAAACGATCCATTTTTCTTATACTTTTCCACACATGATATTCATGTGCCAAGAGTCCCGCATTCAAGATTTGTAGGTAAAAGTGGCATGGGGCCAAGAGGAGATGCTATTGTGCAACTCGACTGGTGTACAGGTGAAATAATAAATGCGTTGGAAAGGCTGGGTCTCACCAAGAACACACTGGTGATTTTCACCAGTGATAATGGACCGGTATTGGATGATGGATATCAGGACGATGCAGTAATAAAAGTCAATGGGCATAAACCTGCAGGAATGTTAAGGGGTGGTAAATACAGTGCATTTGATGCTGGTACACGGATTCCCTTGATCGTTAAATGGCCTGGAAATGTGGCGGTTGGAAAATCGGTTGCACTAGTAAGCCAGATAGACTTTTTAGCATCATTAGCCAATTTAACAAATCAAAAATATAATGAGGTTGAAGCTGGAGATAGTCAGAATCAACTGGATGTATTGCTTGGAAAATCAAAATTAGGCAGAGATCATGTAATTGAAAGTGCACGTGCATTATCAATAATTAAAAATGACTGGAAATACATTGAACCTAACAGAGGATCAAGGTATAATAAATCTGTAGATATTGAATTAGGCAATGATAC
>CAYREN010000106.1:4512-12473 GCA_964423255.1 uncultured Roseivirgaceae bacterium
CCAAAAATAAAGTCTTTCACAACATGTAGATATAATTTTTTCCGATCTTGCAACAATAGAAATATATGGAGATGATACTGTCTATAGCATGAATTTCAATATTCCTTTTCAAAAAAAGAATACCCATAATCTATCAAGTAAAATTTATGGCAAAAATTAACATCTGGATATTATACATTATTCTCGTTTACCTTTCTGGATGTGGTCAGGCAGGGGTAACTCAGAAAAAAAAGCATTTTCTCCATATGGGTAATTTGGCATTTAAAGAAAAAATGTATCCTGATGCCATTCGATATTTTAAAGAGGCCATCATTGTAGATTCTACATATGCCCAGGCTTTCAATAATCTGGGAATAGTATATTACAAAACAGGAGAGATTGATAAAGCCATCGAAGCATACGACAATTGCATATTGCATGATCCCGATTTTGTAGATGGTTATTTTAATAGAAATAATGCATATTACGAGGCTGGGAGATTCAAAGAGGCTCTGCATGATCTTCGCCAAATTGAACATCAGTATTCACCGATAGAAACCATATATTTTTCCAAGGGATTGTGTTTTTTTGGATTGAAGGAATACGATTCAGCAGAGAATTCATTTAAGAAAGCCATGTTGCTGGATTCTACCAATGTTGAAATTTATCTAAATTTAGCCAGTGTCAATTTTTATAAAAAACATTTCAACAAGGCAAAAAATCTATCCCATCAAGCGCTACAAATTGACAAAAGATCTGCAGACGCTTATAATTTATTGGGTATGATTGCTGCAGAAAAAGGTGAGTATAAAAATGCAATTGACAACTACAATCTGGGTTTAGAGCAAGAATCAAATAATGCTTATCTCTTCAATAACAGAGGATATGCATATCTGGAAATGGATATGATGGAAAAGGCACTTCAAAATATCAATGAAAGCATATTGATCAATCCTGACAATCCATGGGCATATAGAAATAAAGGAATTTATTATTATAAAATAAACAAACTGAAAGATGCAGAGCGGCTCATCAGGCAATCAATCGAAATGGATGAGAAACTAAGTTTAAGTTATTGGTATTTAGGAGAGGTTTATGTCAAAATGAATAATTTGGATAAAGCATGCCTTTCCTTTCAAAAGTCAATAGAGATGGGAGAGATAAAAGGAGAAAAAGCAATCATGCAATACTGCCAATAAATCTATTTTATCGTTTACAGAAAATTATCAACCTCGACAACTGGCAATTCAAAAGCTTCTCCAACCGCTTGGTAAACGATCTCACCTTTCACGATATTTAGCCCAAGTTTCAATTCCTCATTTTCTTTGCATGCTTTGCGCCAACCTTTTGAAGCCAACTGCAAAGCATAAGGCAATGTAGCATTGGTCAGTGCGACAGTAGAGGTGTATGGCACGGCTCCAGGCATATTTGCTACACAATAATGAATAACATCGTCAATAATATAAATAGGATCTTCATGTGTCGTAGGTTTGCATGTCTCGATACAACCTCCCTGATCCACAGCTACATCAACCAGCACTGTTCCTGCCTTCATTTCTTTAAGCATATCTTCTGTAACCAAATGTGGAGCCTTTGCTCCCGGAATAAGTACAGCTCCGATTATTAAATCCTGGTGAGGAATAAGCTCTCTGATATTGTATTCATTAGACATTAAAGTACTCACATTGGCAGGCATAATGTCAGATAAATATCTCAACCTTGGTAAGCTTATATCTACAATTGTTACATCGGCACCAAGACCCGCAGCCATTTTTGCAGCTTGCGTCCCCACAATTCCACCACCCAATATCAAAACTTTAGCCGGATTTACTCCTGGAACTCCTCCAAGTAGAATGCCCCTGCCCCGCATGGGTTTTTCAAGATATTTGGCACCTTCTTGCACGGCCATTCTACCGGCAACCTCCGACATGGGGATAAGCAAAGGAAGACTTCTATCTGCCTTCTCCACAGTTTCATAAGCAAGACAAATAGCCTTAACCCTAACCATGGCTTCTGTCAGTGGACGATAAGATGCAAAATGAAAATATGTAAATAGCAGTTGATCTTCTTTTATCAAATTATATTCAGACTCAATAGGCTCTTTTACTTTGATGATCATCTCGGCAATGGCATATATTTCTTCAATTGATGATAATATTTTCCCTCCGGCAAAAATATATTCATCATCGAGAAAGCCACTGTCAAACCCAGCACCTTGTTGAATATAAACGTTGTGACCGTGTTTGTTTAATTCCTTAACCCCTGCAGGAATTAGGGCAACTCTATTTTCATTGTTTTTTATTTCTTTAGGAACGCCTATTATCATAGTATATAATTTTAAATTTATATTGAGCAAATATAAGTATGAGTTAATGATTTTAATCAATATTTGACTGCATTTTTATTGGGTATAAATATGCAATAAACCCCTCATCAAAATTGTAATTTATTCTAAAAACAAAATCAATACAAAAGGTGTAAATGGCAAAGCCTCAGATATTATACTTATCTTTGATACCAACTATTATTGAAATTCTCAAGTAAATAATTTATTGTTATCACAATGCTTGACTATAATATATTTACGAGCGACTCTTTTTTTTATCCTGTTAAAGACAATACTTTTTTATGTTTTAAATCTTTAGAAAAAACTGATCGTGAGAAGTATTTAGCAGCTTTTAAAAAACTCTCAAAAGCTTCTATTTATCACAGATTTTTTGGTTTCGTGAAAGATCTAACTAACAAACAACTGGAAGAACTGCTCAATACTGATAAAAAAAACCACCTGGCCTGGGCAGCACTAGATATTCAAGGTGATGATATGATAGGTGTGGGTGTTGGCCGATTTAAAAGATCTAAGTCAAAACCCCAGGAAGCAGAGCTGGCGCTAACTGTTCTTGATGAATATCAAGGAAATGGTGTAGGTACTGTTCTTCTTGCCATTATGTATTATCTTGGAACAAAATTGGACGTAAAAATATTCACCGGAATCATTTTAGCAGATAATCATAGGTTAATACGGAGATTTAAACAATTGGGAGCCAAAATGAAAAGGATAGGCAATGAATATGAAATGAGATTGCCGGTATTTTCTAATTTTAGTGATTTGCCAAACTCCGAATATTCAAAAAATATAGTTCCCGTTTTACAATTTTTAGAAGAAAATAATTTTTATTTATAAAGATTAATGAATCGCATATTTAGTATGAAAAAAAATAAAACTCCATTTCTATTATTAATTTTAATAATATTTCCATTACTATTATTTGCTCAAACAGACAAAAAAGAGATCATTTATGTAGGAACTTCTGCGGGCTCAGAAAGTAAAGGAATTTATGTTTTGGAGTTTGATAGAGCATCAGGAGAACTTAAAATCATCCAAACCATTTCAGGAAAACTAAATCCGAACTTTATAGCCATTGGACCTCAGGGAAGATTTCTGTTTTCCGTGAATGGTCAAGGGCTTGACCAAATGCCTAATTGGGGTTCTGTTACTTCATATGCAATTAATCCAAAATCCGGAATGTTGCAAATGATCAATGAGCAACCAAGCTATGGAAAAGGTCCTTGCCACATTAGTGTTTATCCTGGTGGTAGTTGGTTATTCATTTCCAATTATTCGGAAGGTGTTGTGAGTATTCTTCCATATACTCAAGAAGGGAAAATCGGAATTTCATCCCAAAGGTTGCAACTGGTTGGATCTAGTATTGATCCCAAAAGGCAAACAGGTCCGCATACACATTCTGCAATTCCATCTGACGATGGAAGTTTTTTGTATGTTTCTGATCTGGGAATTGACAAAGTATTAATTTATAAATTTAACAATAAGAGGGGCACTATTATTCCTGCTAAGCAACCTTGGGCAGAGGTTACACCTGGTGCAGGACCACGACATTTTATACTTCACCCCAATGGTGAAATGGCATTTCTCGCAGAAGAGATATCATCTACCCTTAACGCATTTCGATTAAATTCTAATGACGGAAGTTTAACATCTTATTACAGAAAGAGTAGCCTCCCTGAATCATTTGTTGGTAAAAATAAAATTGCAGATCTTCATTTAAATCCCAGAGGAACGAAATTGTATGTATCCAATCGAGGACATAATAGCATTGCGATTTTTGATGTAAACTCTGAAAATTATAAAATTAAATACTTAAAAACAGTGCCAAGCGGAGGTGAAACACCTCGAAATTTTATGATTGAACCATCTGGGAATTTCGCCTTTGTTGCTAATCGAAAATCAAATAACATTGTTATATTCAATATTGACGAGCAAGGGATGCTGAGGCAAACCACAAACTCTATCAATATCCCAGAACCAGTTTGCGTAAAATATTTATTGCTTGAATAATCACCTACTTATTTCATAGGCTCTCGTAGTTGTATAGTACTTTGCAATCATATTGGGGACTTCCCATTCAGGTAATTTACCTGCCTTCAGGTAATTTATATATTTTTCTGTGACCTGAGTAAAATGTGCCTCATGGCCAACCTTGTAACTGTCTGGAATATTAATTTTAAACATATTTCCTTTTTGTTCAACTGCTATTCCAGGATATATAGACTGCATATTATCTATTGACTTATTTAGTACATCAATAAAATCTGCATCTGAACCGGGTCCGGTTTTCTCAACAAATAAAGTAGCCTTGTAATTTTCGCTTGCCCCTTGTTTAATAATCAGATTGGCATTGCTCCCTCTAATAATGGAATAATGTGTGTCTTTGGCACCTTCCGGCGCTTCATAATTCCAAATTACAGAAACTTTTGCATGGACATCTCGCAATGTATAATTGATTTCAGCATTGGAATAAACATTTAATATTGAATCCCGAACAATATCTTTGGATAAGTAGTCTGGGAATTTATTTAGATGAGTAACCTTTTTGAACATAGAAGGTGTAAGCTCAGTCGCCCATCTCCTGGCACTTAAAACGTCAATATCCTTTTTATAATCAATAACTTGGTCTGGAAAACAAGCCCACTGAATCAAATCAACTAAATGCGTGGTAATATCAACCATCCCTTCTCCTTGCTGTGCAACATCAAAAAACCAAGCTGGTCTTTTTAACGGACTACCTGATACATATTTAAAAAAATGGTGAACTGATTCTTTGGTAATGGCTGGATCATCAATTGATCCTTTCTCCATTACCCCAAACAGGTCAGGTATTTGAGACAACTCCTTTTGCATGATACTTGTAATTTCATGTCGCTCTGTCATTATATCATAAAGTATAACATTGTTCTTTTCAGCCTGCACAAAAGCTTCTTTGAGTAATTCAAAATCGTCTATATTGATTACCATAGGTTTGTCTGCCAAAACATTAATTCCTGCATCAACTATTTTTTTTATGTATTCCGTTTTCTTTGAATTATTTCCCGAAAGCACAGCAATATTACCTGGTTTATCATAAATCATTTTCTCAAAAAAATCTGGTCCGGTATAGACCTCCTCCAACCAATTAGTAGGGTTATCAGCTCTTGTATTAAACCCTCTTATTCGCTTTAAATGTTCCTTTACATCCTCGCCTACCGGAGCAAAAACATATACAGTTGATGATACGCCTTCGAGCATCTTTTTTTGAACAAGTCCAGCATGAAAATGCCCTGGGTCTAGGGTCATAAATTGATAGATATCTTTTTGTGATTCATTCTCCATGGATTCATTTTTTGAAGATGAGCAAGAAAAAAATACAAATGAATTAAATAATAAAATAAGGACTATCGAATATTTCATAAATTTAATAGTAATGAAAAAAATTATTTTGAAGTGGTCAAATTACGAAATTTTAACGAATAGCAGGATAAACATAAGGGCAAAACTAATTGGTTTTTATAATTAGTATTCAAAAAATAGAAAAAAATGCTCCTTGATTTGGATGATATGGACCTGCTTTTTAAGAAATCGAAGAACACGTATTGCATTAAAATTTTTGCAGTATTAACAGTGAATTATTAATAAAAATCAATTTTACTCTCAAATACAAAAATTTTTTCAAAACAATCAATTGCCAAATAGGCAAATACGATAGGTCTCAAAGACCAATTTTACAAATAATGTAAAAGGACTAACTAATAATTATTAAATTCTCAATCCAATAAATAATTATTGAGATAATTACATTTAATCGAATGATTCATTTATAATATTTAAATATTTATCATACTTTTGCATAATATTTTCAATAAAATGACTGAATAGTATCAAAATCGTAAGTTGGTTTTTAGTGGGAATTATATTGAAATATGAAAAAAGATCGGTTGTAAAAAATTTTATTGACTAATTCAGAATAAATAAATCAATTATAATATGTGTGGAATTGTAGGAGTTTTTGATCTTAAAGTTAGTTCTCAAAAATTGAGGCCTCAAGTTCTTCAAATGTCAAAAAAGCTTCGTCACAGAGGTCCTGATTGGTCAGGTATCTATTGTGGAGAAAAAGCAATATTGGCTCATGAGCGACTTTCTATTGTTGATGTTCAATCGGGCAATCAACCTTTGTACAGTAATGACAAGAGTCAAGTATTGGCTGTTAATGGAGAGATATACAATCATGAAGAATTAAGAGAAACATTTAATGGGTCTTATGAGTTCCAGACAAAATCTGATTGCGAGGTAATCATTCCTCTTTATAAGCAAAAAGGGATAGATTTTTTGGAAGACTTAAATGGGATTTTTGCATTTGCAATTTATGACGAAGAAAAAAACACCTATATGATTGCCAGAGATCATATCGGAATTATTCCACTTTATATGGGCTGGGATCAATATGGCAATTTCTATGTAGCATCTGAATTGAAGGCATTGGAAGGAATTTGCAATAAAATCCAGGAGTTTTTACCTGGGCATTATATGACAAACGAAAAGCCAGGAGAATTGATTCGCTGGTACACCCGCGATTGGAAAGATTTTGAGGTGGTTAAGGACAATAAAACAAATATTGAAGAATTGAAGGATGCTCTTGAGGCAGCTGTTCATCGTCAAATGATGTCTGATGTTCCTTATGGAGTATTGTTATCAGGTGGCCTTGACTCTTCAGTAATTTCTGCAATAGCTAAGAAATATGCTTCAAAGCGAATCGAAACGGATGATAAAAGCGCTGCTTGGTGGCCACAATTACATTCTTTTGCCGTAGGACTTATTGGATCTCCGGATCTTGCTGCTGCACAAAAAGTAGCAGATCACATTGGAACAGTCCATCATGAGGTTCACTTTACAGTGCAGGAAGGATTGGATGCGATAAGAGATGTGATATATCATTTGGAAACTTACGATGTCACTACCATTCGAGCATCGACTCCCATGTATTTGTTGTCAAGAGTTATTAAATCAATGGGAGTAAAAATGGTGCTCTCCGGTGAAGGAGCAGATGAATTGTTCGGTGGATATTTATATTTTCATAAAGCTCCAAATGCCCAGGCATTTCATGAAGAAACCAATAGAAAATTAAGTAAACTCCATATGTACGATTGTCTTCGTGCCAATAAATCTTTAGCTGCCTGGGGAGTAGAAGGTCGTGTACCATTCCTTGATAAGGAATTTATTGATGTTGCCATGCGTATTAATCCGGAAGATAAACTCATCCAAAATGGAAGAATAGAAAAATGGGTGGTAAGAAAGGCTTTTGAAGATTATTTGCCAAAAGAAGTGGCATGGAGACAAAAAGAGCAATTCTCTGACGGAGTTGGATATAGTTGGATAGATTCATTGAAAGAACTTACTAGTAAACGCATATCTGACGATACATTAAAAAATGCCAAATATAAGTACCCAATCAACCCCCCAATGTCGAAGGAGGAGTATTTTTACAGAACTATATTTGAAGAACATTTTCCATCTGATTCTGCAGCAGCTTGTGTACCTTCAGTGCCTTCAGTAGCATGTAGTACACCGGAAGCGTTGGCCTGGGATGAAAGCTTACGAAATGCAAATGATCCATCTGGCAGGGCTGTAAAAAGTGTGCATTTAGAAAGTTATT
>CAYREN010000107.1:0-12425 GCA_964423255.1 uncultured Roseivirgaceae bacterium
GTCTCTTAAAGTACGAGACAGGTCTATTATAGTATTGATGGCACAATAAATTTAAATAACGAGGGACTCTAATTCTTTAGGAACGATCACCTTTGGCAATGAAATTGTAAAACAGGCATATTTTCCTTCTTCGCTTTCAATTTGTATTTTTCCCTGCAATTTTTGCACTGCTTTCCTAACAAGATACAAGCCCAGCCCATTGCCTTTTGATCTTTCAGAACCGCGATAAAACATTTCAAATATTTTTTCCTTCTGTTCTTTTCTTATTCCTACACCATTGTCTTCAACGCTAATAATAATAGTTTTTCGGGAAGTTCTAAGAGAGACCTCTATTTGTACTTTTTTTGTTTTCTTAAAAATAACAGCATTCTCCAGTAGATTCTCAATAATTATCTTCATAAGAATAGGATCGCTTTTCAAACCAAAATTAGTCTCCACATCCAGGTTGACAATGAGGTCTGAATTTTCAATATAATTACTCAAATTAGCCTTGCATTCCTTAATTATTTTTTGAAATTCAATATCTTCTCTATTGATCGTTTCTCGATTAATAAAATGAATATTATTAAGTTTGTTTAATACTTTATTCATGTCAACCGCACCCTTTTCTATCAACTCGATGTATTCCTTCAATACTTCATCTTTATTATCCATCTTGGCCAGAATAGTAATGCCGAGAAGCCGGGCAATTGGTCCTTTCAAATCATGTGAAGCTCTATAAATAAAGTGATCCAATTCGTTATTAGAATTGATAAGTTCATCGTTCATCTTTCTCAGAGATGATGTTCTTTCAGTCACTATATTTTCCAGATTAGAGTTAATAGAGACCAGTTCTTCATTTGTTTTATTAAGTTTTTTTTCTGCTTTTGATATTTCAATATTTTTTGTTTTCAACAACTTATTTCGACTTACAATTTCATTTTTTTGGTTGGATATCTCTCGATTAGCTCCTTCCAGTATTTTATTTTGGTTTTCAATCTGTTGGGTTCTCACTTTTACCTGTTCTTCCAGTAAGATTTTAGCTTTGTTAAGCGCTCTGGTTTTCAGCTGTATCGAAAGCAAAACCGCACTAAAAATAAAAAGAACCATAAGTGAATAAAACCACCATGTTTGCCAAAATGGAGGTTTTATAATAATGTATAATGAAGCCCCTTCTTCATTCCATACCCCATCATTATTTGAGGCTTTTACCCTGAGAATATACTCTCCTGGCTGTAGACTCGTATAATTGGCCAATTTTCTATTCCCTATATAATTCCACTTTTTCTCAAAATTTTCCAACATATAAGCATATTCATTTTTTTTAGAATCAGTAAAATTCATTGCTACAAATTCAAAAGAAAGAGACAAATCTTTATAAGAGAGTACCACTGTATCTGTCTCAGAGATATGTTTTGAAAGAGGTGATCCTGGTTTTCCAATAGCAACCTTTTCATTTAATATTTTGAATTCAGTAAATATTACTTCAGGAATAAACTGGTTGTCAGATATCTCATTTGGAGAAAAAGAACAAAAACCGTTGATTCCTCCAAATAGCATTTCACCTCTAATCGTAAATTGTCCTGCTCCCGGATTAAATTCAGTATTTTGCAAGCCGTCTTCACCATCGTAGTTTATAATTGCATATGTAGCCTTATTTATCCTTGAAATGCCAGAACTCGTGCTTAGCCATAAATTGCCAATATTATCATCCAATATTGTGTATATAGAATTTGATGCTAATCCATTGTTTATATTGAAATGAGTAAATCTATTTTTTTTAATATCAAATTTATTTAATCCATCTGCAGTGCCAATCCAGAGATTAGAATCTTTGTCTAAGTGAATTGAATATATAGAATTGCTAGAAAGGCTATTTTGATTATTTTCTTGATAAAAATATCTGGTGAATTTGTTTTTTTCAAGATCTAACATATTAAGACCCCCACCAAATGTGCCAATCCAAAGATTTTCATATTCATCTTCAACTATTGATCTGACATCATTATTACTTAAACTAAATGCATCATTTTCGTCGGAGTAGAACCTTTTGAATAAGCCATTTTTAAATAAGTTTAATCCGGCATCTTCCGTTCCAATCCAAACTCTTCCCTTTTTATCTTCATAAATCGAACGAATAATATTGCTGCTGATAGAATTTGGGTTTTCTGGATTGTGAGAATATTTTGAAATTCTTCCACTATTAATATTTAAAATATTGAGACCTCCACCTCCTGTGCCAATCCATAATTTTTTTGATTTGTCACGATGTAAAACATATATTCTATCATTCGAAAGATAATGTACTGGAGTTGGCTTTCTAGATGTTTTTCGCTTATCGTATTTTTTTAATACTCGATTTCTTTCTTTGATACTTTCTCCTTCAACGATAAAATCATTAATCATATAGTTGGTGTAGATATCAGTTAATGGATCATAATTGGTAAGTCCCTTGTCGTATGTTCCAAGCCAAATCACTCCATTTCGTTCTTTGTAAATTGATTGAATATTGTTGCTGCTCCATGTATTGGAGATTCCCGGAGTCCTATTGTGCCAAGTAAATCGATCGCTTTGTTTGTCAATGATATTAATGCCTGCATTCGTTCCGATCCATAAAATACCAGTACGATCGTTAAATACCGAATTGACATTATTGCTGAGAATAGAAAGCTTACTATTTGGATCGATAATGAAGCTGCCAGCCTCCATAGTATATTTGTTTAGAAAACCTAGACCGTTATCTACTGTTCCAAACCAAATTAAACCTGAAGCATCTTGATAAATACTGAGAATACTATTGCCAGGTACATTTTTATTCTTACTCAGGATTTGTGGGAAATGGAGGATCTCTCCTTTGTTTCTTAGATTTCTGTTATGATATTTAGTTTTTATCAAATCGAGCCCTTCAGAAGTGCCAATCCATAAATCACCTTCAGTGTCTTCGTATATAGTATTGATCTGATTACTACTAATGCTTTGCTTATTATTATTATCAGATTTTACATATCGCAGAAATAACTCAGATTTGGTGTCAAGCATGTTTATCCCATTGTCAGTAGTCCCTACCCAAATAAATCCGTACTTATCTTTTTCAATACTCGTTATGTAATTAGAACTAATGCTTTGTGGGTTATTTGAGATATTTCTAAATGTTTTAAATGTATTTGCGACAGGATTGTATTTGTTTAGTCCACCACCGGAAGTCCCAATCCAATAGTTACCAAAATCATCTTTTACAGTGCATGTTATTTGGTTGCTGCTCAATCCCGAAGGTAAATGGGGTCTGCTTTTGAACTTAGTGAAAACCTCCAGCGATTGATCATATACATTCAGCCCATTCTGAGTAGAGACCCATATTTTTCCACCATCATCTTCATAAATATGATTTATAATATTGTTTGATATGGAGTTTGTGTCGGAATCGTTATGAAGAAATGCTTTAAAGTGAGATCCATCAAATCTATTTAATCCTCCATTGGTAGCAAACCATATGAAACCAAGCTTATCCTGTAGTATCCAGTTGATATTGCTTTGCGAAAGACCGTCATCTACTGTGATTTTATCAAATTTTATACTCTTTTGTGGATATACATTAAATGGCAGGCAGAGAATAAAAATAATTAAATATGGTGTTCTATTTATAAGCATATTGTGGTTTAATGCATTTATATTCAGATAAATGAGTGTCAAATATAATACTTCTACTTTAAGTATAGATTATAAAATTACCTCGTTTATTAGATATATAATACAACGGTAAACTCTATGTTATAATGGTAATTCGACTAATAATATTTCGTAATTGACAAGAAAAACTTACCTCATTTATGTACAATGATTAGCCCATTTCAATTTTTTTTTATTGACAAAGTTTTAGAGGGTTATAAACACAGTACAAAACAGGAACTTAACGCAATACTCGTTTTTAACCTTTTAAACTTAGAACAATGTTTTTCAGTCATTGATTTTATAAAACAAAAAAGCCCGGTTAACCGGGCTAATTCTATATTATTTGCCTAATAGTTTAGAATCGAGATTCTCTTTCTTCAAAACCATTATCCATTTCAGAATTGAATCTGATATTATCAACTACGTCTTGTTTTGTACTCCTACTTGTTTGTTTCATTACAACAAAAGATGAAACCCCCAATAACAAAATAGCAATAAAAACTAACTTTGTAAAAAAATGTTTCATTATAGTATTTTTTTAATTAATTTTATGACGCATGGAGAAAAGCAAATTTTATCTTCCACCTGGTTTTTCTCTATCTGAGAGACCTCCTTCACATTCACAATCTAAAGTAGATTGCTCTAGTACTACATCACTTGCTGGTGCAATTTCTTCTTTGTCGCAACCCATCATAGAAAATGTCATTAATCCAAAAAATGCGAGTGTTAAAAGTTTAGTTTTCATTTCAATAAAGTTTTAAAGTTTTAGCCAATTTGTTGAGGAACTATTCCTCTTATGTCATGTCAAACATACATAATGATATTGGCATATCAAAATAATCCTAAAAAATCTTTAAAAAATGCAATATATTCTTTTAAGTGTACATTTTTAATTGAAGTTATAGTTGCTTTTATGTTTTTCTAATAATGAATTTTAAAGAGTGATATAAATACGATTGCTATGAGAAGTTTTATATTGCTATTGATTTTCTATTTTAATTATTCGCTAATTCATTTTGTTCTTTGCATTTTTTGCATTTTATTGAAAAAATATAATCTGATTTGGAAGATTAGAGCACAGAATTAATGCATTGAACTATTTTGAAAATTGTACTATTTAAATATTTATTAATATTTTTTTACTTGTCGTTAACTTGGCATAATGCAATTTCTCAAGTTGAAATTGATAGCTTAATAGATGTTATACCAAAATTAAATGGAACAGACAGACTAGGTGCCTTAGAAGAGCTTTCCTATAGATATTCATACATTAATAATGAGAAATATTTAAAATACTCAAGAGCTGGACTTGAATATGCTTTGGCAGAAGGAGATAGTTCTTACATTTCTACTTTTTTAATAGAACTTGGCTATTATTATAAATTTGGAGGCTCATATCAAGAGGCATTAAATAATCTTTTCAGATCTGTAAAAATATCAAAAAAGAATGGCTACAATATTTTGTTGGCACGAGCCTATACAGGATTAGGAAGTGTATATCATGAATTGAGCATATATGATAAGGCCCTGGATTTTCATTCAAAATCACTAAGTTTAAAAGAGGCTTCTGGAAATAAGAGTGGGCTTGGAGTATCATATAATAATATTGGTCTAATTTATTATAAAATAGATGATCCGGTGCGTGCACTGGAATTTTATGTTAAGTCACTGAATTTTAAGCTCCTCAAAGGAGATACTGCTGAATGTGCAATTAATTATATAAATATGGGCTTTGTTTATTCTGAATTGCAGGATGTCAATAGCCAAAGTAAAGCAGTTGAGAGTTTTAAACTAGCTATTGAACTTGCATTAAAATATAATGAGCTTTATAGATTAGGATATGCTTATAACGGAATTGCAAAAGTCTATATCCAAAAAGTTAAATATGATTCGGCAAGATATTATTTGAATTTATCGGTAAAAGAAAGTGTAGAAAAAAAATACAATAAGTTAAATTCATCTAATTATTATTTATTTGCAAAGATCTCATTCCTGGAAAAAAGATATCAACAGGCAATCAAGTATTTGCAGCTCAGTCAGGCCCTGCTTTATAATCTTAAGGATAAAAACAGAATAAAAAATAATTATCGTCTATATTCTGAAATATTTGAAGAACAGAAAATATTGGATAGTGCATTTTATTATCAAAAGAAATATACTAAACTGAAAGACAGCATATTCAGCAATGAGTTGGCAAATAATATTGCAAACGTACAGATTGCAACTATTGAAGAATTGAGTCAAAAAAAAATTGCAGATCAAGAGGATAGAATTTCTAAGACAAAATCACTTAGTTTTTTTCTGCTATCAATATTAGCCTTGAGCATAGCTCTTATTGTAGTAATATTCAGAAATTATATTTCGACGAATAAGATCAACAAAAAACTAAATGAGAATAAAATAAAGATTGAGGCTCAAAAAGAGGATCTTGAAATAAAAAATAAGCAATTAGCAGATGCTCAGATTACTATTCAAAATCAAAATGAAGGCCTTAAAAATATAAATGTAGACCTCGATAAAAAAGTTATAGCAAGGACCATAGAACTTGATAAATCCAATCATGAATTGGAAAAGGCAGTAAAGGACCTCGACCAATTTATTTATAAAACTTCACATGATTTGAGGGGTCCAATAGCTACAATGCAAGGGATAATTAATCTGGGAATAATCGAAGCTGGTGACAAGGCCTCAAGAGAATACTTCAATACGCTTCATAAGGTATCCAACAACTTGAATAATGTATTATTCAGATTAATTGAAGTACATGAGACGTATCAGAAAAAACCTATACTAGAATTACTGGATCCAAAAAGTGAAATTATTGAAACGACAAATAAAATAGCCCAATACTCCACTGAGTCAGATATTACGATTGTTACTGAGCTAAGAGCTAATGGTCAATTAAGAACTGATAAATTACTTTTCAATTTGATAATTGAAAATATGATTCGAAGTGCTATACATTATAAAGACAGAGGAGATTCGGTGATTAAAATTAAAACTGAATATCAGAACAATCATTTGATAATAATTTTTGATGACAATGGATTTGGAATTCAACCGGGTGATGAAAATAAAGTATTTAACATATTCTTCAAAGGTTCCCCAAGACCAGGAGGTACAGGATTAGAAATATATACAACTAAAATTGCTGTTGAAAAATTGGGAGGAGTTCTAAGACTTATTAAATCTAGAAACAATACAATATTTGAAATTCAGCTTCCAGTGATCAATTAATATTGTTTAATTATTATAAACATATCCAATCTTCAATTACTATATCCTTATCTTTGTAAAAATTTTTGAATCATGCCTGAGAATTCTTTTAAAAGAACTACTGTTACTTCTGCGCTGCCATATGCCAACGGGCCAATCCATATAGGACATTTGGCCGGCGTTTATATACCTGCCGATATTTATGTCCGCTATTTAAGGTCGAAGGATGAAGATGTGATTTTTGTGTGCGGGTCTGATGAGCACGGTGTACCGATCACAATTAGGGCAAAGAAAGAAGGTAAAACTCCACAGGAAATTGCTGATCTTTACAACGCTTTAATTAAGAAATCATTTGAAGATTTTGGAATTAGTTTTGATATTTATTCTCGAACATCAAGCAAAACTCATTATCAAACAGCATCAGAATTTTTTGAAACCTTAAATAATAAATCTGTTTTTAAAGAAATTGAATCTGAGCAGTATTTTGATGAAGAGCACAATGAGTTTTTGGCAGACAGGTACATCAAAGGTACCTGCCCTAGATGTGGACATCCAGATGCATATGGTGACCAATGCGAAAATTGCGGATCTACACTTAGCCCTGCAGAACTTATAGATCCTCAATCTATGATAAGTGGTTCCAAGCCAATACTTAAAAAGACAAAACATTGGTATTTGCCGTTGGATGAATATGAGAGCTGGCTAAGACAGTGGATATTGAAGGATCACAAAGAATGGAAATCAAACGTTTATGGTCAATGCAAATCATGGATAGATCAAGGTTTGCAACCAAGAGCTGTAACAAGAGATTTGAATTGGGGAGTGCCTGTGCCAATAGAAGGTGCAAAAGGTAAGGTATTATATGTATGGTTTGATGCACCAATTGGATATATCTCTGCAACCAAAGAATGGGCAGCAAAAAATGGAAAAAACTGGGAGATATATTGGAAAGATAAGGATACTAGATTATTACATTTTATTGGAAAGGACAATATAGTTTTTCATTGTATTATTTTTCCAAGCATGCTCAAAGAACATGGTGAATTCATTTTGCCAGAGAATGTTCCTGCCAATGAATTTCTTAACCTTGAAGGAAAAAAAATATCCACTTCACGCAACTGGGCTGTTTGGTTGCACGAATTTCTGCAAGACTTTAAGGGAAAAGAGGATGTATTGAGATATACGCTTTGCTCCAATGCCCCGGAGACAAAGGACAATGATTTTACCTGGAAAGATTTTCAAGCCAAAAACAATAATGAATTGGTTTCTATTTTAGGCAATTTCGTAAATAGAGCCATGGTATTAGTAAATAAATACTATGAGGGAAAGATTCCTGAGAGAGGACCATTAACAGAAGTTGACAGGGAATTAATTAAAAAAATTGGCGAGGCTCCATTATCCATTGAAAAATCTCTAAACACATTTAGATTCAGAGAAGCATTGTCAAAATATATGGATGTTGCAAGAACTGGAAATAAATACCTAGCTGATACTGAGCCATGGAAATTAATAAAGTCTGACCCCAAAAGAGTAGAGACAATCATGAACCTCGCTTTACAAATAGTTGCTAATTTGGCCATATTGGGAGAGCCATTTTTGCCTTTCACTTCATTAAAGATATTTATGATAATTGGCCTTGAGAAATTAAAATGGGAAAAATCAGGATCAGTAGATTTATTAAAGTCGGGTCATTTTGTACAAAGACCAGAGCTGTTATTTTCAAAAATTGAAGATAGCGAAATAGATAAACAAGTTGAAAAATTAAATAATACATTATTGGAAAATTTGAGTACTGAAGAACAAAAAATTACCTATCCTTCAATGAAAGATTCGATATCTTACGATGATTTTGTAAAGATGGACATTAGGGTTGGTAAAATATTGCAAGCCGAAAAGATTGAGAAATCAAATAAATTACTAAAAATGCTCGTGGATGTAGGGTTGGATAAAAGGATAATTGTTAGTGGAATTGCCAAGTATTTTAAACCTGAAGAGGTAATAGGAAAGCAGGTGAGCGTGTTGTTAAACCTGGCACCAAGAAAAATAATGGGTATAGAATCTCAGGGTATGATTTTGCTTGCTGAAGATCATGATGGAAAATTGGTTTTTGTTACGCCGGAAAATGAGGTAAGTGAAGGTAGCAGTGTAAGTTGATAGATTTCATTCATAACAATAATTCTTGGTTTTGTTAGTTATGGATGATAATATGACGATTTGAAATTGTCATTAGTCGATGCTAAATGAACTGTGATTAGTTCAGTTATTGCATCTGTTGAAAATTTAATAAATTTGTGAAACTAATAATATTTATTTAGGTGGTAATTATTAAATATAAAATCTGGATTTTGTCTATTAACATGATTATCTTTTTGATAGTCATTTCTTGTGCCTTTTCCTTAGCGCAAACTTCAAGTAATAAGAATGCCAAGGTAAGTAATAGTCGGGATATTGATCGCGGAGCTACCTATGATTTTGGATCCAACAAAGTAAAAAAGAAAAAAACTAATTATTCAATAAGCAAGGATTTTGACAATAAGGTTGAGGAGTATGAAAAGAGGATGCAGGATAATGTCAAAAAACATAAGAAAATGGAGAAGGAGATGAGAAAACCCCAATACTCAGATCCGACTTATTTTGGGCACAAAAAGAAACCAAAAAAACGACCTCAAGGAAAAAAGAAGTTTTGCAAAGAATGTGGGTTAAAACACTAATCTGATTTAGAATACTTTTTACAAATTGAAAAGGAAATAATCAGGATAATTTGTCAAGATTTTTTATCATAATAAAAGCATAAATCTCCCAACCCTATTGGTACAAAGACAAAAATATTATCGTATTTTTCTAATATGATAAACCTAAATCGTTTTATTGAACACACCGTTCTTAGTCCTACGCTTACGAATTATGATATTGACAAGATAGTAGAAGAAGCTATTGAGTATGAATTTTTAGGTATTTGCGTGCCAACATTTTGGGTAAAAAAAGCAAGTCAGGGAATAAGAAACAAAGGAGTGCAACTGGTAACGGTAGTCGGATTTCCCCTGGGTTATCAAATGACCGAAAACAAAATTGACGAGATAAAACTGGCAATAGAACAAGGAGCCAATGAGCTTGATATTGTTATGAATATTTCAGCATTTAAATCTGGAATGAGCTGGGTAAAAGTAGAACTAGCCAAGTGTGGAAAAATTATTCATGATAATGACTGTTTGATGAAAGTAATAATTGAAACGGCTTATCTTTCGGATCAGGAAATTGTTACTGCATCTTTAATGTGTCAAGATGCCGGAACTGATTTTGTGAAAACATCTACTGGGTATGCACCAACCGGGGCAAAAGAAGAACACGTAAAACTGATAAGAAATACCATCAAATCTAATGTTGGAATAAAAGCATCTGGAGGTATTCGAGATCGAAAAACCGCAATTAAAATGATAGAAGCCGGTGCTGACCGGCTTGGTGTTTCTTCAGGAGTTTTAATAATGCAGGAAGACGGAATTGTCAATTGAGAAAAATAGTTCATTATAATATTCAGGTAATCGGGAAAGTGCAAGGTGTAGGTTACCGGTATTTTGCTATGCAGAATGCAAAAGAATTTGGATTATTTGGGTATGTGAAAAATTTGTCATCAGGCGCTGTGTTTATTGAGGCAGAAGGGGAGGAGGAAATCCTTAATAGATTTGTGACAGTTTGTGAAAATGGACCAGGTTGGGCACTTGTTGAAAAAATTGAAACCACTACTGCACCTTTCCAAGGTTTTACTGGTTTTAGTATAAAATATTAGATGCTATGGGTTATATTTCATTTTCCTTATATTATCAGCAATAAACATGCAGGGATTATTTTATGAAGATTCCAGTTTATTAATGAAATAAAAACCTTGCCGAAATTTCCTGCTTTGGTAAGTTGGGACCTTCCCACAAAACGTGGAGCATACTTCCACCACCAAGCTGAAAATACTTTACGGAAATACTATGATATCCTGCTCTCAATGAAGTAGAAGTGGATTTTTCATATGCACCATGTGCTCCGTCATTATCAATTATTTTATAATCATCCAATAACATCACACTGCCATCATTTGATTTGAGGTAAAAAGTATATTGGCCATCCTTGGGAATTTTGATATATCCGTCATAGGTGAAAGCGAAATTATCTGTAACCGAATTGTTGGCTATTGAAAATTTTGATAAAATGCCAGATTTCTCAATAGACAATTCCTTTATTTTTTCAGTATGGTTAATTTCTCCTTTATAATAATTGTAGTTTAATCCCTCTTCAGGTTCGAATGATAGTTTTTGAGCAGGTTGATAAACACCACTACCGATTTTAGCAAATACGATTTTGCTGGGAGTCTTACCTTTATTAAATGCCTGCATATATAGTGGTGTAATTCGCGTAACAGATATGGGATTTTGGTATAATATTCCTGTTTCCTTTATAGGTATTGTTCCATCCAATGTGTAATAAATTTGTGCATTTACATCCTTACAATTCAACTCGATTGTCCCTTCATTATCTTTAAGTACAAATGGGTTAGAAGTTGCATCTCCATAGATCCAGTCTATACTTAGCTTGGTGATATGGGTTGTCGATAACCCATTGTTTGTCCTTGTGTCTCCGGCACAATGGCCCAACAATACATGGCTACCTACAAATTCGATGGCCGTGTAACAATACCATCCTTCAGGATCGCTTTCAATGGTTTTTGTTTTGTCCCAGGTTTTGCCCTCATCCTTTGATATCGCAAGGTTGTATGGAGTTCTTTTTCCTCCATCTCTCCCTTTTTCAAAATTATTGTTCCAAATCAACAGCAAATCTCCAGTATTGGGAATTCGTTCAATTGAGGCGGGAGAAAGAGGAGACTTAATATTTCCGGGCTCAATTGGCGACCAGGTATTGCCCTGATCACTGGAAAATGAGAAATACTGTACACCTGATTCTGTTCTACAAAAAAGCATGAGATCACCATTTTTCAATTCGACTATTCCTGGTTCTTGTAATACAATATTGTTGGGATTAGCGACTTGCTGCGAACTATTCCATGTTGTACCACTGTCGTTGGAATAATAGCAAATAATTTTACCATTTGCCCATGTCGGTGCACCATGCAATGAAGTTGGGAATATTATTCTGCCTCCAGACAATTGAACAAACCTGTCATTATTTACAACATGGTAACCTTCTGCATTTATACATCTAATGGGATCACTCCATGATTTTGCTTCATCGGACGAAATTCTCATAAATGGAATACAATCTGTTTCAGAATTTTTTCGCAAATAGAATAAAGCTATTTTCCCATTGTTTAGTCGCAATAAAGAAACTGACATAACATTCATTCCACCCTCATTGGATAGAATTGAAATATCTTCTTTCGTCCAGGATTTTCCCTTGTCATCTGAAAACCGACCTGCGAGATATGCGGTGGCATGGTCTCCTGTGCCGCCTGTAAAATGTGTATAAACAAATAATATGCGCCCATCATTCAACTGAATAAAATCTCCTTCACTATTTCTGGGATTCCCCTCTTTTGGTTCCAATCGTAAAGATATTTCTTT
>CAYREN010000108.1:0-9881 GCA_964423255.1 uncultured Roseivirgaceae bacterium
TTTATAAATATCCTCTTTTTGTAAAGGATATAAGCAGGTATATAATTTATAAAAACAAATAGTAAAGCATAAAGCATACTTACCAATTTGGCTCCCAATCCAATGGAAGTAAAGGCATCAGAAAAATGCATGTTTAGGCTTTGCCCCCCAAACTGCAATCCGTAAAATACAAGGGCAAAAACATCTGCCAATACATAAACAGTTATGGCATTTGCACCAAAAATTATCCCTGGCTTAGTTCCATAAGTAAAACCCTTTATATCCACCAAAAAATAAAATGCTCCCAAAGCCATAAACCCCACTCCCGAAGTGACAAAAACAAATGAGCTGGTCCAGATATTTTCGTTTACCGGAAATGTTAAGCCCCAAAGATATCCGGCAAAAGTCATGAAAAACCCAATAACCATTAAAAGAATCACTTTCATTTCACTGGTTCGTTTACTAACCATTAATGCCCCGGCCAGTAAGCCTGTAATACCCGATACAATAGATGGGAATGTGCTGAGAATCCCTTCCGGATCCCAGGTTCCTTGATACATGGTCCCCGGCATATAGTTGCTATCTACCCATGCGGCCAAATTAATTCCTCTTTCCAGCATGACCATTCCGAAGCCTGGTGTTGGAATTAATGTCATTGCCATCCAATAGACACAAAGTATTCCCATGCCTATCCACGCCTGAGTCTTCCATTTTGTATTTAAAAAAATAAACGCGCAAGCAAAAAATACAATGGCAATTCTTGGCAATGTGCCAGTCCATCTCAAATCGCTAAAATTAAAATCAGGCAGAAGATTTAGAAATATCCCAACAGCAAATATTTTAAAAGACCGGATCACTATCTTTTTATACATATCACCTTTTGGCGTGTTTCTTTCAAATCTTTTGGTATAAGCCAGGGCTATAGAAACGCCCACAATAAAAAGAAAAAATGGTGCAATCACATCTGTAGGAGTAAGACCATTCCAACTGGAGTGCATTAAAGGCGCAAACACTTGATCACCATTACCTGGAAAGTTTACTAAAATCATTGCTGCGATTGTAAACCCTCGCATAGCATCTAACGAGATCAACCTGCTAACTTGTGATGACATATCAATAGAAATTACATGTAGTTAAAAAATACACTCTCTTGTTTTACCCTTTTTTCTATTTATAGTACTATGGTTGGATTATTCCTTTTTCCACTTCCTCACTTTATGTCCATGTAAGCCATAATAGGCTAGATATACATAACTTAACATAGGGATAAAAAATGAATAATGGTATCCTCCAAGCAAGTCGGCAACGTAAGCCTGGGCAAATGGCACTATTGCTCCTCCGAAGATAGACATGACCAACAATGAAGATCCCTGAGGTGTGTATTTCCCAAGATCTTTGATAGCCAATGTAAATATATTAGACCACATAATAGAATTAAACAATCCTATACTCAATATTGACCACATCGCCACATGTCCACCACTGAGCATGGTAACTGCCAAAAGACCAACGATCATGAGTGAAAATACAAGTAACGTGCGTGAGGCGTTTGACCTTCCAATTCTAAAGGCAACGAGATTAAGTGCTATAAAAATCAGGAACGGTAGTGCCCTTTTGATTGAAAAACTATCTTGCTCGATGAATACGGCTCCATAAATTATAATAAATGAAACTAATGCAATCCCTATCATCACAATAATTGCCTTGTTTCCTTTGCCGGCATTACCAAGCGAGTAAGCACCAAGGAAACGTCCGATCATCAAACCTCCCCAGTAAAAGGCTAGAAATGATTTGGCTTCCATCTCTGGGTAATTTAGTAATTCAGCCAAATAATTTATGATAAGGCTTCCAATTGCCACCTCGGCACCCACATAAAGGAAAATAGCTCCCATGCCCAAAGTCAAATGTCTATATTGCAAAGCTCCTGCTCCTTTTGGAATTATTTCATCATTGGTAAAACTAGGCAGGTGAGTAAATCGAATAAGCACAATCAATAAAATAAAGATTACAGCAAAAACAACATACGGGTATTGAACTGCAGCACTGGTCATCGGGTCGCCAGAATCTGTCAAAATCATTTCTCCTAAATTATTAAGCAATGGTTTGCCCCAATGTGCAAAAAATTTAAATATCAGATATCCTCCAAAAATAGGAGCTAGTGTGGTTCCTAATGAGTTTACACCTTGAGCCAAATTGAGTCTGCTCGAAGCTGTTTTGGGAGGCCCTAAAATTGCCACATATGGGTTGGCAGCAATCTGAAGAATTGACATTCCTATGGCCATTACAAATAAAGCAAAAAGAAAAAAGCTAAATATTTTTAGTTCGGCCGCTGGATAAAACATCAAACATCCCAAAGCAGAAATTGCCAGGCCAATTATAATACCATTTTTATAACCTATTTTATCAATAGGATCTCCTTTAGTAGATGAAATGATAAAATAAACCAAAGATCCAATAAAATAGGCAGTAAAAAATGACATCTGAACAAGCATCGATTCCGCCCTACTCAGTTCGAATATCTTTTTCAAATAAGGAATAAGAATATCGTTCATGACGGCAATTACTCCCCACATAAAAAAGAGACTCGTCAATACCGCCATGGGTACAGTATAATTTTTTGAGTCACCCGAATTGCTTATGCTTATATTTGTATTTACTCCTCCAGCCATTTATAAATGATATTAACGTTTATGATAAATTAATTAAATCTGAAATTTTCACTACTTTCTTAGTTTCGATTGATTTTCTAGCGGCAATCCCAATCATGCTCGACAAGACTCCTGCCCTGCTACCTGCTTTCTGTCCTGTGGGATCTGGTTGATTAGGTTTAAAAAGCAAATCTTTTACGCGCTCATCTGCACCACCATGTCCACCTACTGAAGGATTCAACGACCAAGTCTTGGTCTCCTCCATGTTTTTTGTTAATCTAAATTCGTAATGAGCCTCAACTTCCCAGGGTTGTCGGTTATACATCCTTATATCCAACTTTCCATTCTCTCCCGAAAAGCTAAGTTTTTGTCCTTCATATGGAAGGAATGCATTTAATGTGTAGGTCATTTGCGTTCCGTTATTGTAAAGCACCTGTACCGAAGCAGTATCCTGACTATCTATTTCTTTGTCGAAAACACACCCATCACGATAGTACTGGTCTACATCCTCACAGTCTGCGTACAATCGCATGGCTCCTTTATCTTTCGTAATGTCCCAGAAGAACTCACAAGAAGAGGTATACTCACAATTTCTACAGTTCTTACCTCGTACCTTACCGTTCAATCCATAAAACGCTAATTTCCCCATGGCCTGAACTTCTACAGGATCAGCCTCCAACAACCAGTTGATAAGATCGAAATGATGTGATGACTTATGAACCAACAGTGATCCTGAATTTTTAATTTTTCCATGCCAACGTCGAAAATATGAAGCCCCATGTTGTGTGTCGAGATATTCCTGATAATCAATAGATATAATTTTACCTAATACACCAGAAGATAAGACACGCTTCATTTCCATAGATTCATTACCAAATCTCATATTAAAGCCTACATTTACTTTCTTACCTGTTTTTTTCTCAGTATCGATAATCCGTTGACATTGTTCGGCTTCCGTGGCAATTGGCTTTTCAGAGATCACATCACAGCCCAGCTCCATAGCTCTTACAATATATTCGACATGAAAGCTATCTACGGTAGTCACGATGACCACGTCCGGATTTTGTTCTTTGATCATCAAATCAAAATCATCGGAATGATAAGTCTTTACATTTATTCCGATTATCTTTTTTGCAACTTCCATTCGTTTTGGGTTTATATCACACAAACCCACCATTTCTACATAATCAGCATATGGCTCAACAAGTGCTTTCCCCCATGTGTAACTACCGCGGCCTCCCGTGCCAACCAACACAACCTTTGTTTTTTTCTTAGCTAAATTATTATTGGAAAATGCGATTGAAGGGGCAAGTGAAATAAGTGAAGCCAACTGCGCACTTTTAGCAACAAATTGCCTTCTTTTTAGATTAGGTTTATCCATGATTTGATTTCTTAATGGTAGTTTAACATACTAAAATTTTCAATCTTCAAGCTGATCATTTACCAGATTGAGTAGACATATTAATTGGGTTGTTAATGTAATACTTATTAATATTTATTAAGTACCATTATTTAAAATTTTTCCTAATCATATGTTTTTCCATTGCAGTTGATGCTATAATATGTTTTGAATCAATACATTGATATTTCAATTCAATGAAAATTATTATCCGCAAAATGAGGTAATTACTGCGCTTATTACACAACTTTACTATTTTACTTTATGTATCATCGTATTTTAAAACCAAAGTGGAATTACATTAAATAATTAATTGATATGAAAATCGGTGTTGATTTGGGGGGAACAAATATTAGAGCAGGATTAATTAATAGAGGCTCTATAATGACCATGAAGTCAGCTTTACTATCCGAAAAAGATAATTTAGATGCTACCTTAAGTCAACTGATTGCTCTTATCAATACTATTTATAATAAGAATGCTAAAGGCATTGGAATTGGGGTGCCCTCTGTTGTAGACCAGGAAAAAGGGATTGTTTACGATGCCGTAAATATACCTTCCTGGAAAGAAGTTCACCTCAAGCAAATACTTGAAGATGAATTTAAAGTACCCGTTTATATTAATAATGACACAAACTGTTTTGTATTAGGAGAAAAATATTTTGGCTTTGGGCAACAGTATAATTCTTTCGTAGGAATAACTTTAGGAACCGGAATTGGATCTGGAATTGTATTGAACAATGAATTGGTAAACGGTGCAAATTGTGGCGCTGGAGAAATAGGATATTTGCCGTATCTGGAACATGACCTTGAATATTATTGCAGCTCTAATTTTTTTATCAAGGTCCATAATACCAATGGTTATCAGGCCTACCTTGATGCCAGACAAAACAAACCTAAAGCGCTAAAAATATGGGACGAGTTTGGAGTTCACTTAGGAACCGCTTTAAAATCAGTTGTATATACTTACGATCCTGAAACAATAATTTTAGGAGGATCCATATCAAAAGCCTTTCCTTATTTTCAAGAACAAATGGAACATTCCCTTAAAGATACCTACTTCCCAAAATCCATGGAAAAATTAAAAATCTTTGTCTCGGAAGTTGAACACATATCTATGCTTGGTGCTGCATCGCAGGTCGGTCAACAGCAGGATGTTGAACTAGAACCAACTCTGTTCAACCTAAAAAAAGGATAAGCATTTCTTGGATATTATACATATATTTAATGCGAATAAGGTTGTATAAAAAATCCTGTCCTAAACACTTAATACTTTAAAAAAGTAATGTCTATTATGAAAAAAAGCAAACCAATTGTTCTGTTGATTCTATTAATTTTTTTCGTCATATCATTTATGACAAATATTTTGGGAGCACTTAATCCAGTTGTTTCAAGTAGTTATAGTTTAACAGAAACTATGGCGGGATTTTTACCTTTCGCTTTTTTTATAGCTTACGGAGTCATGTCAATCCCAGCGGGTTTTTTACTGGAGAAATTGGGTGAAAAATCCATGATTTTATTGGCATTTCTTCTGGCATTTTTAGGAGCTTTAGCATTTGCAATCTCAAGTGAATTTAATGTGTTTATTGTGTCGTTGTTTACTTTGGGGACTGGTATGGCGGTGCTTCAGGTGGTGATCAATCCTTTGATGAGGGTTTCTGGAGGAGAAGAAAATTTTGCCTTCAATTCAGTTTTAGCTCAGCTTATTTTTGGATTGGCATCTTTCATAAGCCCACAGATGTATTCGTATTTTGTAACTAACATTGATCAGGGAAATGTGCAAAAACCATTTATAATAATAATGAGTAATTTGGTCCCTGAATCTATGTCCTGGGTTTCAGTCTATTGGGTGTTTGCTTTGCTGGGTTTGATAATGGTGGTTGTCATCGCATTTATTAAATTTCCAAAGGTAGATCTTCAAGAAGACGAAAAAGTAGGCACCAAGGAGAGTTATTTTGAACTGTTTAAAAACAAATATGTTATCCTCTATTTTCTTGGAGTATTTTCATATGTGGGAACAGAACAAGGTATTTCATATTGGATGTCAAAATTTTTAAGCAATTATCATGGATTTGATCCAGAAACTACAGGGGCAAATGCCGTCTCGTATTTTTGGCTGTTAATGACATTTGGTGGTATGCTTGGTCTGGTACTCATGAAACTTATCGACAGCAAACAAATACTAAGGTGGTTCACGATCTTTGCCATAATCTGTGTAGCTATAGGGCTATATGCAGGTGGACAAATGTCGCTATGGGCATTTCCGATTTCAGGGTTTTTCTTATCGGTAATGTATCCGGTTACGGTTTCATTAGGCCTAAATTCAGTTTCCAAACATCATGGTTCGTTTGCAGGTATATTAATGACAGGAATAGCAGGGGGAGCAATTGTTCAAATTTTGATAGGCGGAATTAGTGAT
The DNA here is from genome assembly GCA_964423255.1 of uncultured Roseivirgaceae bacterium. Lineage (GTDB taxonomy): Bacteria > Bacteroidota > Bacteroidia > Cytophagales > Cyclobacteriaceae > JAAUQL01. The sequence goes on from CAYREN010000108.1 coordinate 6,445, forward strand.
ATGATTTCACTAAAAGTAGGCATGATGTTTTTGTTTATTACCCTGGGATACATATTGAGTATCAGTTTCTGGGCCAAGCCAATTGTAAGTAATGCTACTGTAAAGAATTTCAAAGATATTTTTAAATCCAAAAGTTAGTAGTAAATTCCTGATCTTATGATCAAGATCATTTTACTCACTGACATGGGCGAAGAATATGGAATGAGCCTTTTCAAGGGTGTCACCAAATATGCTCAGGAACAAGGATCCTGGCTTTTTTGCCGAATGCCAACCTATTATCGAGAAACAAAAGGCCTTGAGGGAATATTGCAGTGGGCGTATGAATGGAATGCCGATGGTATTATTGGTCAATTTTATAATAATTCTGCTCCTGAAAAATTATTAGGTGCCGGCATTGCTGTGGTTGCACAAGATTTTAAAGAACGCCATTCTAAAGTTCCAAATATAACCGGTAACTATATTGAAGCTGGAAAAATTGCTGCTGAATATTTTCTTAAAAAGGGATTTGAGTATTTCGCTTATTATGGATTTAAAAATATTGTATGGTCCAGGGAACGAGGTTTCGGATTTGAAGAGCGAGTAAAAAACGAAGGATTTAATGTACATTACTTTGAACAGCAGCAAAGAACTAAGGCTCGTGAATTGTGGTATTACAAGCCATCTGCACTTAGCAAATGGTTGAAATCTCTCCCAAAACCCATAGCTGTTTTTGCCTGTGACGACAATCAGGGAAACCATATTATTGAAGCATGCAGACTGACTAATATTAAAGTCCCCCAGGAAGTAGCAGTGCTGGGTGTCGACAATGATGAAATATTATGCAATATGTCTGACCCACAATTGTCAAGCATTGGTCTTGATACAGAAAAGGGCGGATATGAAGCGGCGAAATTGTTACACACAATGATAGATTCAAATAATAATGAATTTTATGACATTGTAGTCGAACCAACACAGGTAGTAACAAGGAGTTCTACGGACATTTATGCAACCAAAGACGAGTATATTAGTCAGGCATTAAAATTCATTCATAACAATATGGATAAAAACCTTAAAGTAGAGGATGTTCTTCAGCAAGTCCCCCTTTCCAGAAGATCCCTTGAAAAGAGATTTCAGAAAGTATCAGGATATCCAGTGTATGAATATATTTTTAATCTTCGAATTGAAAAATTCACACAAAAACTACTGGAAACAGACTTGAGTATTTTTGAAATTGCACTTGATTTAGGGCTGAACGATAGTAAAAATATTGCGCGACAATTTCGTCAAGTGAAAGGTTGTACGCCTGTAGCATATCGAAAGAAATATTTGATTGAAAAAAAGAAATCTTAAATTTTTTTTAGGTTCTACACCTTCAAAAACTCCATTTTAATCTTGTAAACAAAACTTTTGATAGTGATCGAAAATCACCGGAAAGGTTTTCACCATAAAATAGCTGCCCTGTAAAATCAAGATCCAAATTATTTACTAATGATAAGGTGATAGTAGGATTGATAAAAAGTGTCTTGTTCCCAGGGAATGTCATTGCTGCCAACGATCCGGTAATCAATGGGTGAAATTGATAGGTACTCAAAATAAAAACAGAGTGCATATATGGAGAAAGATCTCTTGCTGTTAACTCGCCGAAATAAAAATCGAGAAATCCACCGGACCCCAAGTCAATTGCACCATCACTATTGTATAAATATGAGACATTGAAATACAAACTATTTTTAAATGAATAATCATAAGAAATTGTACCAACCAATGCTTGATTTTTGGTACTTCCGGCTACCGGAATAAAATATGTGACTTCTCCTTTAATTCCTCCTCGCTTGATGTTCCCAGCCCAAGCTCCTCCAATGGTAATATCTTTTTTCGCCAGTCCTCCAATCACCTGAAAATCATAACCCCATTTGTTTGTAGCCCATTTTGCTGCCCCTACCCAACTTCCTAAACTGTCGGAAAGATTTGCTGCAAATTCAAAACTACTGGCAAATCCAGTAAATTTCTGAATGCGCAAGGCATCCGATCCAGGTCGTTCTTCATAGTCAAAATCTACATAAGAATAGGCATTGAACAAGTCATTGGGATTCCAAATCATGCTCACTCCCCAGTTGATTCGCTGGCGGCCAAGTCGCACATTCCAATCATTTGCTTGGTATTCGAGATATATCCTGTCCAGCATGGTATGAAGGACATTATTGTCATTGCTGGCAATAGTCCACGACAAATTAAAAAAATCTTCCGTTGCACCAATTTGATCCTTAAACCCAGGAATGATCCTGACATAGTCTCCATAGTACCACTGGGTGCGTAGTTCTACAATTGCAGAAAGTTTTTCATTGGGATACCATTTAAAATTCAATCTGTTATGAATGAGATTGGTCCATAATGTACTATCCGACGGTGAAAAATCAGTGATAACCATGTCTTTCAAATAACCGCTCATTAATAACTTGGGATCTTCTTCCTGACCCAAAACAGGCCAAATGAAAGTCATTTGCCCTAAGATAAAAAAAAATGCTATGGTTGTTATTTTAGACATCAAACATCAGCTCTGTTTACTTCAGATACTCTTTGATCAATAAATTATACGGATTCATCAGAGATTATTTTTCCATCTTCAAGCGTAATCACTCGGTGGGCTTTGTCTATCACACGTTGATCATGTGTTGAAAAAACGAAAGTCTCATTTTCCTCTTTATTCATGGTTGCCATAATATCTAATAAATTTGTTGTGGACACAGAATCGAGATTGGCTGTTGGTTCATCTGCAAGAATAAATTTAGGCTTTGAAGCCAATGCCCGGGCTACTGCCACCCTTTGTTGCTGTCCGCCCGACAATTGTGAAGGCCGTTGATTTGCCTTGTCAGCTATACCCATTTGCTTTAGCAAACTCATAGACCTATCAAACCTTTCCTGCTTTTCCACCTTTTGTAAAAGCATAACAAACTCAACATTTTCAAGCGTAGTAAGTACAGGAATCAGATTGTAGGCTTGAAATACAAAGCCAATATTCTTTAATCTAAAATCGATTAAATCTCCATCTTTCATAGCTGTGATATCAGTATTAGAAATTTCCACATTACCGGATGAAGGATGGTCGAGCCCCCCAAGGATATTTAACAAGGTTGTTTTTCCACAACCTGATGGCCCTACAATTGCCGTAAACTCTCCTTCACTTATTTCAAATGTCACACCATTTAACGCATGAACAGGTACGGCGGTGGTGGTATAGGTTTTGGTTATATTTTCAACTTTAATTATACTCATGAATATTTATATTTCATCTTTAGATGGTTTTTAAGTCCGGAGTCGGAAGACCGAGCAATAGACTTTATTTTTATGTTTATAATCTGGTTATCATTATCAATCCCCCCAACTTCTCCAAGGGGGTGTTCGTCAGACTACAATAAATCCCAATTTCTTATTTTTTCAGCCATCTTCCGACTTTT
>CAYREN010000108.1:9981-12400 GCA_964423255.1 uncultured Roseivirgaceae bacterium
ATACTTACCACTAAATATGTGTTGACCTCCACATATGGATATAAAATCGAAGAATATCCAAAGGCTTCAAGGCCCTCTGAATAGTTAGTCAGGTCAACCCCAACATTTCGATAATAGCTGATGGTGAGCCAACCTACCAATAACCCCAATGGCGCACCAACAATAGATAAATAGATTGTTTCAACCAGCACCATAAAGAATACCCTAATTTTAGTCATACCGATGGCCATCAACATTCCTAGTTCGCGCATACGCTCCAAAATAGCCATGAGCATGGTATTTACAATACCAAATACCAGCGCTGTCATAATTATTGTCAATAACACATAAAGCATTCTACCATACATTTCTTCCATAAAAGCCAGCTCGGGGGCAATCTCTCTCCAAGTTTCTGCAAGATCGTCCGGATACTTGTCATGGTATTTTTCAACAATTTCTGTTTCATCAATTTGATTGTCAGTTACCATGGCGATCTCATGTATGTGGTTTCCAATCGCCAGGATATTGAGTAAGTCTGCCTGTCTGACAAATACATACTGACCATTGATTTTTAGAGATGAACTTTTTACAATTCCCACAACTCTAAAAGCTGCCGAAGTGATATCGCCATTGCCATCATTGAAAGTCAATACGATTTTTGACCTGATTTTTACTTTAAGTTCTTCAGATAGTTTTTTTCCAATGACCACTGGGTTTTTCTTAATACTTTCAAAATAATCCCCCTCCACTAACAATGAATCAAGATGCGTTACCAGTGCTTCATTTTTAATATCAATTCCTCTGATTTGTACACCCGCCGCTTTTCTGGTAGAAGCAATCATTCCGTTTACAATGGTACGTGAGGTGGCATTATTCACGCCATTCCAAGAACGTACTTCATCTGCTTTATTTTTCCCGCCGGGAATAAAAAATTTGATATCAAAATCATCTTTAAAATCGGGACGATGAATCTGAATATTTGAAATATCATGATTGATATTATCAGCCATATAGCTAACCATAAATCCATTCATAAATCCATTTCCACACAAAAGTGCCCAAATACCCACGATGATAGCACCCATCACTACCAGGCTACGGCCACGACTTCTCCATACATTTTTCCAGGCTATTTTAAGTATCATAGTCAATGCTATAATGAGAAAATGAGTAAATAATATTATTTTTTTGCATATGTCGAATATTATAATTCCTTAATTTTATTGAATTCCTTCATTCCTTTATTCTCGTATCAAATCCCTTCTCGCATTGCTTTCACGGGTTTCAGCTTCCCAATTATAATCAATGGATATAAACTAAGGATAAGTGCCATAAAAAATATCGCCCATGCCTGATTATAAAATAACGAAGGCTGCAACGAAAAGAAATAAGCTGCTTCTACACCAAAATTTTCAATCGCCTTTGCTGATTCTCCACTGAAAAATATGGGATTATTATAATAATAAATAAGTATCGGCAGACTTATCAACACACCCGACAATACACCAATTGAGGTCATTATCGTCATTTCAACAAATATGGTAAACTGCATGATATGCCTTTTCATACCAATGCTCATCATCACGCCAAACTCATACATCCTTTCGGCTGTCATCATCAAAAATGTACCGAACATTCCAAATCCAATAACGGTGTATAATATCCAAAGCATTACCCGTCCGCTAAGATTATCGATCTCAATTCCTTGTACAAGATCGGGCATCATATCGCGCCAACCCATCACTTCCAGTTCATTTAAATCAACCTGCTTGCTAATCTCTGCTACAATTCTGTCAACTTGCTTGGCCTTAGTAATAACTATTGCAATACTGGTAAGCTGATTTTCAAGATTATAAAACCATTGTGCTTCCTTGAGAGGTAGATATATCGTTTGGTTATTTTGAATTGGGACTGGAAATTTTAGAATCCCCTTTACCGGATAGATTCCAGCTGCATTGGCACCATGATATCCCTGGCTAATTAATACAATTGTATCACCGATTCCCATATTCAAATATTCAGCAAGACCCTGGCCAATAAGTACAGATTTATCATTTTCGTTTAAATATGACCCTTTCACCAATTTATCTTTTGCCTTTGTCAACAAACTTTCTTTTTCTGGTACAATGCCTAAAACCATGGCGCCCTTCGTTTTTTGTCCATATGCTGCCAGAGCAAATGATTCTACTCGAGGAACCGCGACTTCTACGCCTAGAGTGTTTTCAATTATTGCGGTCAAAGAAGGATTATATTCAAAACTATTGTCAATGGTTTTGTCATCCCAGAAACCATTTTTGTGAATCTGAATATACCCCGTATAAAACCTCGCTGCATTTTCTACCATTCTTTCATATGAGCCAAGCTGCATCGAGCGCATGACGCATGCCAACAAAATGGCAAATGAAATAGATCCAATGGTAATAAAGCTTCTTCGCTTATT
>CAYREN010000109.1:0-12320 GCA_964423255.1 uncultured Roseivirgaceae bacterium
TATGTTTATTAAATAAAGTTAACTTTCGCCGTGCCGATGTTGTAATTTGTCTTCATAGTCCATGTATGGAGTATTCCGACGAGTGGAATGCTTTGAAGTAAATTGTAATCCTCCGAAAGATTTCCTCATACCTGCAAAAAGATATTGTTTATTGATTTTGTAATTGAATTATTGGATAATAACTTGTTTTATTTCAGTAGTATGAGCGCTAAAATATCCCAATTCAGCTCCTTCTATGTTTGTAATTGGGTTTGCCGGTGTAGCAGAATTTGATGGGCCACCACCTTGTGAATTCCCAGAACTATTGAAATATTCATAAACAGCTATATCAATGCATTGCATTTCAATTCGTAAGGTGTCTCCACTTTTGAGACTTCTATCAAAATTCAGTAAAGTTCTGCTTACCTCTAAACCATCATTTAGACGATCATCATAAGCGTAATTGCTCATATTTTTACCATTTATAAATTCAACAAAACGGTAATAGTTCTTCTCATCTGCAGGATCAGTATATTCAACTCTTATTTCATAGTTCGTTGAGTTGTCTGAACTTCCAGGACCTCCGGAGCCAGATGTTTCAGTTACAATTAATGAGTCAAAAGCAACCTGAAAGGGTAATAGAGAAGAAGATGACAGGTTTTGCCCTTCAACTTGTACTATTAGAAAATAATCCACTCCTTGTATTCCAGTCAAAGTATTTGTTGAGTAAACTCCGGGTGATGTTTCAACTAATATCTCGGAATTGCCAAGATTATCGGATAGTTCAACAATTGCTTCCTGAACTTTTGGGAAATTATTGCTTTCATCGAAATTGACAGATTTCGAAATTCTAATTACTGAGGGCTCTGAATTATGGAAAACATTTCCCTCAACCACTATTTGCGGTTCAGAAGAATTTAGATCAATATCGATTATTTCAGTGCATGATGCTATGAAAATAAAAACAAACAAAAATGATAAGATACGGATGTTTGAAATTTGGCTCATTGTTTAAAATTTAAAACTATACGTAATTGATGGAATATATGTAAAAAGGTAAGTCTTAACAGCTGCTGTTCGTGTCGGGTCATTTTGGTCTTGCTCAAAATCAATAGTATAGGCGTTTTTACGGCCATATGTATTGTAAAGAGAAAAAGTCAGACTGCTTTCAAACTTATCCGTCTTTTTGAGATATTTTGTTGCCCCTAAATCCAACCTGTGATATGCCGGCATTCGGTAACCATTTCGTTCAGTATAATAGAATTCTACATTTTTGTCTATTACATATTTTCCACTTGGAAAAGTAACTGCATTTCCAGTATTATAAACCCATGTAGCAGATATACTCCATTTTTTATTCAAGTCATATATCCCAACAAGTGAGATATCGTGAGTAGCATCCTGCCTTGCCGGATACCAATTGCCGTCATTTATTCCTTCAATTTGCCTTTCTGTCCGCGACAATGTATAAGATGCCCAACCATTAAACTTGCCATATTTCTTTTTTAGCATGAATTCCAAGCCATACGCCCTACCAGGACCGAACAACAACTCACCTTCAATTTGTTCGTTGGCTCTAATTTCAGCTCCATTTTTTAAATCCAGTTGGTTTTGCATCCAGCGATAATATATTTCTCCCGAAAATTGGTATTGATCGTTTTTAAAATTCTTGAAATAGCCAAAAGATATTTGATCACTAATTTCTGGTTTTACATTTTTACTCGATGCTATCCAGATGTCAGTAGGCGTTGATGAGTTTGAGTTTTGTATCAGGTGTAGATTCTGTGTATTTCGTGTGTATGATGCTTTAAATGAAGTTGACTCATTTAAAATATATGCTACATTCAGCCTCGGTTCCAAATTAACATAAGTTTGCACTATTTCGCCTTTATTGTAGCTGGTAGTATCGGTGACTTCACCATTTGAATAGGAGTAAAAATCGCCGGGACCTAGTAGATTAAAAGAACTTAAACGCAATCCATAATTTACTTTCCAGTGTTTGTTTGGTTTCCAATTGTTACTAAAATACAGTCCATTATCCAACGCAAACCTGTCCTGAAGTTCAACCGGATTAATATCCGAATTTTCAGAAACCTCCAACTGACCAGGAGTAATTGTATTAAATTGACTGCTGAAACCAAATGTTAAGGTATTTTTATTATTCAGAAAGTACTGAAACTCATGTTTCAGGTTCCAATTTTTAATTATAGAATTGAGACTAAAAGAATCATCTTCGTCTCTGGTTATAGCAACTGTATAATCATAATCTGAATATATTAATGACGTATTGCTGAAAAGTTTACTGTTCCATATATGATTCCAGCGTACTGTACCAGTTACATTACCCCAATCTAAACTAAATCGATCTTGAAATGACATTACATCTCTCCCGGAATAACCTGAAAGAAAAACACGGTTTTTATCATTGATTTTATAGTTTGCTTTGGCATTTAAGTCATAAAAGAACAGTTGATTTTTATTTATGTTTTCATCAGGAGAAAGTTTGAGAAACAAATCCGCATAAGTTCTTCTTCCTGTAATCAGGAAAGAGCCTTTATCCTTAACAATAGGACCTTCCACATTCAGTTTTGAAGAAATCAATCCAATACCACCACCGACATGATATTTTTGATTATTGCCCTCATTCATTTTAATATCCAGGACTGAAGAAATTCTACCTCCATACTCTGCCGGAGCGGTACCTTTGTAAAGCTTCAAATCTTTTATAGCATCGCTGTTGAAAGTTGAAAAAAAACCAAATAAATGACTGGTGTTATAAACTATTGCTTCATCCAACAGAACAAGGTTTTGAGAATTATTTCCACCTCTGACAAACATACCACCGCTACCTTCTCCTGTAGTTTTTACTCCGGGAGTTAGTGTTAATATTTTAATCACATCTTTTTCGCCAAATAAAACAGGAATTTTTTCGATTTCTTTCAAGTTGATTTTTTCAACACCAATTTCTCCGGAAACTATATTTTCATTTTTCTTTTCAGCGCTAATAATAATTTCCTTAAGCGTTTTTGAATCTGTTTTAAGCTTGAAATCCAGTATTTTATTTTCATTTAAATCAAGTTCTTCAGAGGTTTGCTCATAGCCTATATAACCAATAACAATGGTGTATTGCCCTCTCGGAAGTGTAATGGAATAATAACCATAAGCATTGCAGACTGTGCCGGTGCCTGATAGCTCTTTTATTATTACGGTAGCCCCTATCATTGTTTCACCCGTTTCTGCATCAGAAATGGTTCCACTAATTGTGTATTTTCCCTGGGCAAATACCGTGCTTGAAAAAAGCATTATTATAAAAAATGAAATCCTATTCATGTTGGTTATTTGTTTATGTTTTAAATCTATTTTGCATTTATAACGGAGTCTCATTTAAGCAAAGATCCTGTCAGTCTCAATAATTCCAGTTCGCTAACTTTGCAATTAAGCCGCGCATCAAAAAGCTGGTCTTTTATGCGGGCAAGGCTGAGTTGGGCATCACGAAACGAAAGATTATCAGTTTGCCCAAGATAATAATCTGCTGCAATCCGTTTAAATCGGTCCTGTTCTACTGTGAGATTATTCCCTTCCAGCTCAATAGTTTGCAGATGTAACTGATAATCGTTCCAGGCAATTTCAAAATCCTGTGTTACTTGTAGTTTTGTTTTTTCTAAATTTAACTGACTGTTTTGTACAGATATTTTTGCATTCTGTATTTCGTTTTTTCTTTTACCAAAGTCAGTAATGTTATAACTAAGTACTAAACCGGATGTCCAACCCAAAGCTTGGTTAAATTTCATAATCCCAACCTCATAAGTAGAATAATTATAAGCGTATCCTATATTGAAAGATAATTTTGGAAACCTGTCAGCTTTGGACATTTTATATTGAAGATTGGAAATTCCTAAGTTAGATCGTGATTGTATCATTGATAAATTGCTGAGTTCCAATTGAGCTTTCAATTGGTCATAATCTAATCCCATAAGCTCTGTGGATGGATAAAAATTGACATTAATACCCAAGCTATCTACTCCAAGAGTTTTTAATAAACCTGCAATGGCATTATACTCTGAGTTTACCAGGTTGATTAACTGGAGTGTGTCGGTATTAAGGGCACTAAGTGCATTCAGACGTTCACTTTCGCTACCTTGGCCAAAATTCAGATCTCGCTCGGTTTTTATTAAGCGTTCTTTCGAAATAGTATATGTTTCCAGTGTAGTTGCATAATCGTTTTGAATACTAACAAGGTTGTAATAATCCAGGGCGACAGATACAATGGTATTTTCTATATCAGTCTGTAAAATGATATCAGATAATAATGCCTGGGCTTTAAGTTGATCGAAATTTGTCAATGAATAAAAGCCGTCAAAAACAGTCCAATTAACATCAACACTACCTCCGTAAATAATAGTCTCTGCATTTTTCTGACTTTCCGAGGGTATTCCAGTACTGAATTCGGCTTCAGTATCTTGACTTGAATATGAACCGTTACCGGAAAGGCTTAGATCTGGTAAAAGTCCAGCGTTACTCATTGTGGCACTATTTCGGGTTGCTTGCAGGTCGTTTCTGGCGATTTTCAGGTCATGGTTGTTTTCAATGGCAATGCTTACCAGATCATCCAGAGATACGACCGTGGTATCTTGTGCATATCCAGCTTTTGGAAGGGTACAAATTATCAGAAATGCGATTATAGTTGCATTTAGTTTCATTCTATGGGTAGTTAATTGTAATTGAAATCAATTTATCCCGGTCTAAAGAGATTTTTGATTTTTTGAAAGAAGGACGGCCATGGTGGTTGTTAGAATTCCCGACACCCTCTTTTGGTATGCCAATGAAATTTGTTTCTATTTCTCCATCATTATTTTCATCGTGAAAAACAATAACCGCAAAATTTCCCTTTGATAGATTCGGGAAGGTGTAAGCACACTTTAAGTCACCAATTTGCACACTTTCAGTCCTAAGACATTTCTCATTAGGCCCAAAGGGTTTGCCCTCCTGATATATGGAAATAATACAAACACCATCCTTTGAGAAACCGTCCACTTGTACGCTTAGACTATATGATTGGGCATTTGCACTGATACAAAACAAAAACGTTATAATTACCCAGACTAAGAGTTTCTTATACATAACCTATGACTTTAATTCATTTTCATGTTGCAATCGTTTCCATTCTCTTACCGCCGGCTCAACGTCTTCTTTTTCTATTTCTTCACCTTCCCAGAGCCAATGCAACCATACAAACATGCTATTCTGAGTTTTCAGAAATACAGGAAGCAATAACAACATTATAAAAGTTGCTGAAGCTAAACCGTAGGCCAGTGATATGGCCATAGGGATCATAAGCTTGGCTTGCAGGCTGGTTTCAAAGATTAAGGAGCTTAAGCCTGCAATGGTGGTGACGGATGTCAGGACTATGGCCCGGAAACGCGAGGTGCCGGCCACAAAAACAGCCTCATTGAAAGACATGCCGGTTTGTAGTAATTGATTCATCCTGCTTACAAGAACAAGAGAATCATTAATGACAACCCCCGCCACGGCAATGACCCCGTAAAAGGAAAGTATGGATATTGGAATACCATGGATCAGGTGCCCAATTGCCACCCCAATAAAGGTAAATGGGATGAGAATGAGCACAACCGTAGCTTGTTTGAACGAGCGAAAGTTAATGACAATACTAAAAAACACCAGCAGTATAATCACAGGCATAACTTTCATTGATGATTCAACGGTTTCTAAAGCAGATTCACTTTGACCTGCAAATTCATAGGTTACATCCGGATATGATTTCATAAGACCATGAAGAAGTTCTTGTTCGATTTTTGCCTGAATCTCAGGGGTCGATTCGTTGGGATCTACCTGTTCAGCTGTAATGGTGATGGTGGGTAAGCCTTTCTCGTGATGAATAACCTTTGTACTGCGTGTTGGTACGAACTTGGCTATGGTATTAAGGGTGTACTCATTGTTGTTGATTTTAATTTTTAAATTCTCCAATCTGTCATAACTATCAATATCTTTTTGATCATATCTCACATTAACGGCAACTTCCTCATTCCCGCGTTGCAGTGTTTGTACTTCGTATCCGAAAATGCTAAAACGCAATTGTTCGGCTATTTCGCGCAGTGTAAGACCAAGTGCTTTTGCTTCAGGAGTAAGTTCAATGTTAAATTCTTTGCCACTTTCTTCATCATTATCTACGATGCTCTTCATCTCAGGAAATGTTTTTAAGCCATTTGTAATTTTATGTGATACTTCTTTTAGCCGGTTGTAATTACTTCCCTTTAATGAAATAGCTATTGCAGAACCAAAAAAAGAAACATTTCCGAAATTAACGAAGGCGGCTTCAGATATTGACCCGGCATTTTTCTGTATAGCATTTATTATATGGAAACTTTCCATGTTGCGGGTTTCCCCATCGAGTAAATAGAGTTTCAATGAAGCTTTATTTTTTTCAGGTCCTACTTGTACTACATAATCACGAATAAGGTCTTTTCCGTCTTTTCTTTCTGATTTAAAGGCCTCATTTACTTTTATGGCGGTTTGTTCTATGTTTTGGATGAGTGCATAAGTTTTATCTTTAGTAGTACCGGCTGGCATTTCGAGCTGCACACCTTGTACATCTTCGTCAATGTATGGAAAGAAATTGAACTGCAAACGTCCACCAACCATCATGGCAATTAATATCATGAAAGGAACCATGAAGAAGACAAAAGCGATCAACTTATTCTCAAGGCTAAACCTAAGGGTGGGTTCGTACAATCGTGCACGCATGGTATCAAAAACCATGGTTCCAAACTTCTCTATTTTATTGGGTTTTCTGCCTCGTTGTAGTGCTTTGGAATGAGCGATGTGCGCCGGAAGGATAAGAAAACCTTCCACCAAGGATATAAGTAAGGTGACAACTACTATAAAACCAATATCAGCCACAAAATCTCCAATGGTTCCTTCAAGGAAAAAGAATAATGAAAAGAATAGACAGGTAGTCACCACAGCAATTAATACAGGGGCACTAACTTCTTTCAATCCTTGCCACGCAGCGCGATATGCGGGCATGCCATCCTCATATTTCTTATATATGTTTTCGGATATTACTATGCCGTCATCCACTAATATCCCTAAAGACAATATCAGCCCAAACAATGAAAACATATTGACATTTACATCAAAGTAAGGTGCCAGGATGAACATACCAAGCATGGAAACTGGAATACTCAGTGCTACCCAGAATGCCAAACGGATATTGAGAAATAGCCCCAGGACCAGCAATACGAGCACCATGCCTATTAAACCATTTTTTACCAACATGTCCAAACGTTGCTGCACTACAACACTCCCATCTTCGATTAGAGAAAGTGTACCTGAAAGGTTATTCTTATTAAATTTGTCGATGTAGTCTTTTACTTTGTCTGTGGCATTTGAAATATCTTGCTTAGAGGTAGTCAACACGTTTATGCTGATTGCCGGGTGTCCGTTCAAATAATTATCGATGCTACCATCTTCATAAATTTCGGATAGAACAGCCACATCTTTCAGATAGATATTACCACCAGAAGGCGAGTTTTTTACAACGATGTTTTCAAGATCAGTAGCATAGTATTTCTTTCCAACTGCCCGTATAGTTAGTTCCTCCCCATTGGCCTCAATGGTTCCGGCAGTAAGGTCAGTATTTTTATTGGCAACAGCTTGCGCAACCTGGTTAATATCCAGTCCGAAGCGCTGAAGACTTGCTTCACTGAGAGCAATCTCAATTTCTTCTGTTTTATTCCCAATAAAAGTTATTTCCGATATATCATTAAGCGTAAGTAATTCTTGTTTGATGTTGTTGGCAATAGCTTTCAGCTTCCTGTGCTCCATATCGCCGTAAAGAGCAAGGGTGGCAGCTATTTCTTTTATTTCCTTTAGGGAAATTATAGATTTTTTAGCATCGGTAGGAAAGGTGTTGATACCGTCAATAGCGTTTTTTACATCTCGTAGCACTTGATCAACATCAGCTTTGGATGTCATTGTGATATTGACAACCGATAAGTTTTCTTGAGATTGGGAATTGATTTTTTTAATGCCGGTAATGCCCTGAAGTTCGTTTTCAATTTTAATTGTTACACCGCGTTCTATTTCCTTGGGGGAAGCACCTGACATAGAAGTTTCAATGGTAATCAAATTGCTTTGCATTGGCGGGAAACGACTTTTGGTAAGCTGCATGATGGAAAGAATGCCCAAAAAACTGAAAAGAAAAATGAGCAGATCGGCTGCAATGGGATATTTAATGAAATAATAAACAATGCTCCTCATAGTTATTTTTTAATGGTAGTTACTGGCATTCCTTCATAAGCTCCAGGCAGTAACTGATTCACAATTTCAGTTCCTTCAGGAATCCCGATGAGCACTATTTTGTTGCCTTGGTAAGCGACAATTTTAGGTGTAGTAAAATTCAATTGTTCATCATTTACCTCCATTAGTTGCATAGTTTCCGTGATGTATTTACGATCGATGGTAAATGCATTTTCTATCGGCTGCATTGAGAGTATTACGGTAACGAAAAGTCCATCACTTAGTAATTGATTATGGTCAACATAGGCATATACAGTAAAGGTTTGTGTGTTTTTATCCACTACCTTGCCAATTCTACTTACCTTACTGGAAATGGATTGGTGGAATGCTTTGGATGAAATAGTTAAGGGTGCTCCTATTTCTATGAAAGATATTTGTCCTACAGGTACATCCAGTTGTATTTCGAATGAACCAGTTCCAATAAAAGTTCCAAGCATCTGCCCGGTACGAACCAGGGTGCCTGGATTCAGGTCTCCTTCCGAAATAATACCGTAAAAGGGAGCCTTGATTGTGTATTTTTCCAGATTAGCTTCGCTGCTTTTAATTGATAAGAATTGATTGAAAATTTTCTTTGCCGACAGAAAATATTTTTCCTTTTCACTATTGGCTTTAGGCAAGGGCGCCAAAGGTTTGGATAAAGAGAAATGATCAATGTATGCTTTCCATTGTTTGAAACTTTCAGGATAATCACTTTGAAAATCAGACAATAATCCAACCAATAGGCTGTAAAACTCCTCTTTGGAAGCATCAATAGACAGTTGTTTTTCTTTCTTATCCAACTGAAGGATAATTTCACCTTTTTTGTAAATCACACCGACTTTAAATAGATTGGAGCCTTGGAGTAATGTCCCATTCACATCGGCATAGATATCAACCTTATTTTTAGCAAATGCTTGCCCGGTAGTAGCGATGGTTGGCTCAATGGATGATAAGTGTACGATTTTTGTTCTCACTTCAGGAGCAGCCGTATCGCTCACGATTTTGGCTGTTTCTTTCGGTGGTAGCCGCCTGGCTAATTTGATGCTCAACATAAGCCCGCCAAGTAACAAAGCCATTCCGATAATAACACTTACTTTCCTTGTAACTTTTTTGGATAGTTTCATTGTTCGTTCACTTCGATTTCATACTAAACAACCAAATATTTTAGTAGATCGCCCTTTTTTTAAACGGTTTTCAATGAACGGGATGCTGTAATCAGTAAATGGAAAAGAGTGAGATTAAAACCTCAGTTTTTCCAATACTTTTTTTCGAAATGTTTTTCCAATTGGGACGGCAAATCCATTCTTAAGTAAAAGCATGTATTTTTCACGAGCATAGATTTCCGGGAATGGGACAATATAGGATCGATGTACTTGAATAAATAGATCCTCTGATAGTTTATCCGCAAGCTTTTTTAAAGATCCAAGTACCAGATATTTCTTTTTTCGTGTATGATATTCAATGTATTCACCTGATGCTTTAAATAATAATATTTCATCATAAGTGATTTTGTATTCATAGGCTCCCGACTTTAGTTGAAGATAGGGTTGACTGTGTCGGTGTGCGATGAGTGAATAGGCATTTGCTTTGTCTTCTGTAAGCAACGTTTGTTTAATTCTGCTTATACATTTATAAAATCGATCTTCTGTAATTGGTTTGAGTAAATAGTCAAATACATTCAAATCAAAACCTTCAATTGCGTAATCAGAATATGCTGTTGTGAGTACTACTTTTGGGCCATTATCAAAAGTTTTGAGAAAGTCAATACCCGTTTCACCTGGCATTTGAATATCCAGAAATAAGACATCCACAGAGGTGCGTGATAAAAATCCCCTAACCTCAGTGGTGCTCCGGAATATCCCCCGTAATTCCAGACCGGGTTCTGACCTTATAAGGTCTTCTAACAGATTTCTTGCCAGTTTTTCATCATCAACCACAACACATTGTATGGTATCCTCGTTACTCAAAATTGTTAATTTTGAGTACAACCTTATAAACTCCGTTTTCTTCGTGATGCATTAAGATAAAATTATCCTTGTACCTGGCTTGCAGTCGTTTTTTTACATTCTCAATGCCTATACCACTGTAATTAGGATCTGCGCTAATTGCCACTTCTTTTGGCAGAGTATTATTGCATTCGAATAGTAACTCATTTTCTTGTAGTTGAATCCTGATGCTTATATGAACAGAACCCTCATTGATAATGCTGTGTTTAAAAGCATTTTCCACAAAAGGTATAAGTAACATCGGTTCGATGTGGAATTGTCCATCCTCGATTAGCTCTTGCCATTCAACTTGGATGGTATCATCTTTATATTGCTGAAAGTAGATGAAATTCTTGATATGATCTATTTCGCTAACAAGCGGCACCACCTCTTTATTCCCATTATAGGTAAGATATCGCAACATATCGGAAAGTTTGGTAATGTACTCAGCTGTTTTTTCCGGAGAAATCCTTGCAAGCGCATACAATCCATTTAAGGCATTCAGGAAGAAATGAGGACTCATCTGGGCTTTTAGATAATTTACTTCAGCCCGTGTTTTCTCCCGTTCAAGTACTATTTGATTCTGCTGCTTTTCTAAATAATTTAGAGTGACTTTATAGGCCAGGCTGGACAAGATTACGAGGGAAATCATCAAAAATGAGATAAAAGTCTTTACCTCAACTGTATTTCTTGCGATAACTTTTTCCAAGCCCGAATCGTGAATTATTAATTCCACATTAGCATCAAATGAGACCAATAAATCGGTATGTGCCAATAAGTATATAGCAAGAAAATAAATCAATACAACATTTAGAAGATACCAAACATAACCTGGCCTATTAAAGAAATTGGGGATAAGAAATTTTATGTTGAAATAAGCAATGGCGGCATAAAGAAGAATTGTCTTCAATGCAAAAAACAACGCCTTATACCAGACTACTACCTGGCTATGAAAGATAAATGAAGCTGTGAAAACAACAAGCCAAAAACCGATTTCTATAGTTCTTTTATTATTCAATTCTCCAATTTCTGAATATTTGTAATCAAATAAATCTAATATTTAGCATGAATATGCAAACATACGAAAATCAAAACTGCCTGTTTAGTATTCCCTATACTACTATTCGATAAGGGAACAATTGATTTTGGCTCTTAGTTGATATTGAATCCTCAGCTAGATTGTTATTCGAGAATATATCTATTCAGAATATAATTGACGCTTGTGTCTTCAACCTTTACTTCCCCGATCACATGCTAGAAAAAGAAATAGATGTTTTGCCCTTCGTAGAAAAGGATATAGAAACAGTAATGCAAGGCAGAGATTTTGAAAAACTAAAAGATGTAGAAAAAGAGGCTGTAATTGAACAATTACACAAAACTTGGAGCCACCCGGATAATGAGGTGAGTAATCGTATAAAACTCTTCGCAGTAAGAAGCCCTGATATTTTAAAACCAATTTTAGAGAGTTAGGAAAGAAAAGATGCAATTGAGAGTAAAGAATTTGAAAGGATACTTGAATGAATAAAAGAATAGCCACGCTTTGCATCCATCCATACCGAAAACTTTCGGTACCAAGTCGCTCGAAAAGCCAACAGTTTGAGCCAAAGCTTATCCGCAGCGTATGGCTGCCCTAACACTCCTGAAAAGAAAGCGCGGGAATCGAGTACGGCTGGCAGCCAAATGACCACCAACACACACCTGCCTTGCCCGACATAGGCTTTCCGATAGCCCATGCTTCAAGATTAATTCTTATCTTCGATAAGGAAACTATGACCATGCTGGGCACACACAATGGGTATATAGATAGGCCCGCAAAGCCAACGCATAATCCAAGTTACGCACCAAACCGTAAACGTCCAATTAAAAAAATTGCCTTAACAAGAATTGTATAACATTCATATCATTATTTAATAATCGATATCATGAGTAAAAAAATCCCGCTGGTAAATGCAAAATATTTAATGAAGAAATTTCCCGGAAAGGGAGGCTGGACTTATGTGGAAATACCGGAAATATTGCAAAACAAGAAAAACCCTTTTGGCTGGGTAAAGGTCAAAG
>CAYREN010000110.1:0-12296 GCA_964423255.1 uncultured Roseivirgaceae bacterium
CTTCCTGTGTGGGCTGCGGAATATGTTCTGCTGTTTGTCCCAGAGGCGTACTCAGACTGGAGAATGGCCCGGAAAAAGAAAGGTTGAATGTTCCTGAGCTAATTGGGAATGAGAGTTAATGCTTACCAGTTTCCCTACCTTCCCAGCCGCTTTTTCCTTCATCAATAAATACCTCATGAACGGTTCTGGACACGCGGTCATCTACCTCCTCTACCAATCGAATTCTCAAAGGATTAGTCAGTCTTTTTTGCCATTTTATTGCTGGAGCATATGGCTTATCCCCATCCTCAATCTCATAAGTAAGATAGGCCCATTTTTCTGCAAAGAAATTACCCTCCATTGCCGGAATCATCTGCTGCATATTTGACGATTGAAATGTAAGAGAAAGCGCTCGAGCCCAATATATCCATGGCCCACCTGTAATGTACATATATGGATTTAAGAGACGAGATTTTGATTCTAATCCAGCATTGACATAATTCAACTGAATACCACAAAATCCAATGCCAGTTTCCTTATTGTAAAAAGTAATCCATGGCACATCATCTTCGATGAGCAAATCGGTAAGCTCCGGCATTCCTGCAACATCGTACTCGATAACTTTATCGCGCACGGCGTCGTACCAGGCGGCGTGTGTGATCAGTTCACGTTTGAAAACAATTTCGGCATTTCTTAGTGCTATACATTCAATTCTTTCATTAATTCTCATTGTTGTTGAACTGATAAAATATGGTACTCCAGGATAAAAATCATATCTCACAGAAGCATCCACTTCCGGAATTTCTCTCAAATTATCCCATACTTCGGTCGATGTTATTACCGGACCTGCCAAGTGATTTACATTAGCTGGTGGTTTCCAGTCAGCAGTGTGCGTCCATGGAGTTGGTGGGGAGTATATTCCCGGATTCCAATGAATTGCGCCATTGGTTTCCATACGGTGAAATAATGGAGCGTCAGGTTTGCTTTTAAGTGTTATCTGATCTAAATGACCTGAATCAGGATGCAACACAATTGAGTACAGATTATTATCTATTCGCAGACCGGGAGCTTCACCCTGAACCCTGAGGTCAGTTTGATACATTTTTGCTAAGGCATGTTCATTATTATAATAAATCAAATAAACCTTGCTTGATTTTGCAGGAACGTCTGCCAAAAACGCAACTCGTGCAGTTACAGTTGCCATCCACAGTGGAATTTCACGAGTTGGATTGCCGTTGGTATCTGGATCAAGATCATCTTCTTTTAAATATTTCATGATATCATAAACCTGACTAGGCACTTCTTCTAATTCATAGCTCACAGGATCAATGGCTACAACCCTAATTTCTCTTGTTAAATGCTGCGCTTTATCAGGATAAAAAGAAAGCAATACTTCCACCGGTTCTGTTTCTCTATCTATTCCTGCTGTCTCAGATAGTACAATTGATTTATAATTTTTCCAGGCATTATCAAATACTGCTTTTCCAGCTGGGGCTGTCAGAGTTTTTGTTGAAGATAAAATGACATCATCTTTTGAAGCATCAAGGTTTTTTTTCACCCTTACTTTAATATTTATTTTATAATCCATTCCAGGTTGCCATTTTACCCAACCAACTACGTGTGGTTTTTTATATAAAGTCCCATTTTGTGCCAATCCATAAGCCGAAGGAGTACGATGACTTATTGCCGGTCGGTCAAAATCAGTAAGTTCGTCTGCTCGATGTAAATTTGTAAATCGAAGTAACTTGTCATTGACCACTGCCTCAACTTCAATAATTGATGCCTGTGGTAATTCTATCTCTGCAATAAAATGATAGAATGGAATTGCGGGACATGGATAACCTAATTCAACGCTGGTGATTTTCAATTCTTTGTTTTTATCTCCTTTTCCATAGCCAACATTTGAGACTATTAAAATGAGAACAATAGTTATGGAATTATATATGGACTGTTTCATTATTGAGTTTTTTAAAATTAAAGTCAAAATATATTTCTATTAATGTTAATGGAGTATGGTAATTAGATTCCTATTTCTCAATTCCGAAACAGCATTTTCCCAAGGTCCTCCTGCTCCCCAGATATAATAAGAAAAATACATGGTACTTTTCTGAATTATAGGTACCCAAGGTTGAAATTCAGCATAATAATGATGGGCGTCTTTATTCCCGGGATCATTAAGGAACATGTGTAAAAACAAAGGTTGTGACACCGGCAAGGCACCAACGAATGTAACATCTTCCTTAGTGTCATATCCTGCATTCCAGCCCTCACTCATGTAAAAAACCTGACCCCACCTTTTTTCAGGTGTCATCCTGATTTCTTGTAACCCTTCTTTTGTTGGAATTGTAAATATATCCTCTGTCCAGTGTCTCTCACCTAGTTCAAGGATCGGTTGTGGGCCAAGCACATTTGCATATGGATCTTTGAAATCTAAGGCAAACCGCACTTCCAGCAATGGAGAATTTCCATATAATGTAAATGTCTTTTCCAGCCTATTCCCGAAATAGTCTGTCCACATTTTTACCCTAACAAAATCTCCTTCTTTTTTAACAATTTCTGCCTCATAGTTAGTATGGGTTTCCATACTACCCTGACCTAAAAAGTCTTCAAATCCACCATAAGGATAAAAACCGCGATATCTGAATGGGCGTTTATCATCAATTGCTTTTTCAGGCCATATTTCAGAAAATATATTATCGTTTCGGCTTTTCACAAAATACCTGATAACCCTGGCGCCGGTTGTAAGCAAAACTATTTTGACACTATCATTTTCCATACTGTATTCACTAATCCCATCTCCATTCAGATCAACTTCCTTGACCGAAGTGCTCCCTTCATTTTCACCAACTCCTAACTGTGAGACATATTCTTGACCCAGAGCAGATACTTTTACATTGTAGTTTCCGGATGGGATTTTTAAATCAAATAACAATTCTTTATATGTCCCTTGATTTGAATGGCAAGTTTGCTCACTTTTAAAAACTTCCTTTTTATCCATATCAATTACCTGAACCACAACCGGAAAATATAATTCACTGGAAAAATTGTGAACTGTAACCGGAAATTCAATTGTTGGCGTATGCCCATATAATAGTTGATGAACAGATATCGCAGGTGGAAGATCAAGCATGGCGATGGTACTTTTTTCATTGTCATTCCATTTGCAGTGAACGGCAATTGGATTTGTCCTTCCCATAGCTGAAGCATCAGGCTGAATTTTGAATGAAAAGGTGTTTTTACCGTTGGCGGGCAAACTAAAATCTAAGGATTCCGATCCCTCAATTTTCAGCTGTTCCGGCAAGGTTAAAATTAATGACCCTTTTATTTCATTAGAATAGGTATTAGTGACTGTGACTTTCAACTCATAGCCTTCTACTACAGCTTCTATATTGATTCGGTCACCGAAATAATCCTCTAAATAAATGCGGTCTAATAGTAACAATTGTAGGGCATTTCGGAAAACCTCAGGGCCCATCATTTTACCTTTGGCCAATATGCCTACTTCTCTTCTATCGAGAATTGCATCCCACATACTATTTGTTGTAAGTTCCGTTCCCTTTTCAAGAAATAGAACCATACTGGACAATAAATTATCTTCTAATTTTCCAGTCTTTAAAATGAAAGGCACATTTTCATTATCAATCTGTTCTTTATTTCCTTCCTGAGCAATGTATCCATCATAATGATTTTGGTCTTTAGAATTGCTGACACTTTTAAAAACATATCCATTTTTCTTTTTGGCGAAATCCAACCATGTTTCATTGGTAAACATCCTTTGGTTTTGAAATCCATCATAATCATCGCAGCCGTACAGTCTTGAATAACCAACATCGGTAACAATTGGAAGATTTACCTCACTCATCCAAGCGGTTAATTCATCTTTTGCCAGAAAATCCATATATCCGTCAAACACAAACCAACTGTTTCCTTCATTCATGCCTTTGCCAATGATCTCCAAAGGATGTCCAGGTGTAATGGTAACACTTTTCAACATTGAATATGCCCCAAACCAGCCTTTGTGAAAGTCATATCTATGCACTATATCTCTTGTCTTAACAATTATATCATTAAATTTTTCTATGGTTTTATTATCTGTCGAGCTAACTACAAATAGCTTTTTATTATCTTTTTGCAGATAAAAGGCATCAATTCTATTTATACTTGAATTTCCATATTGATGACTTTTCAATTTTTTTGGCCAGGTTTCAAAATTTAGAATGCCTTTGGCCAGTTCTTTTCCCAATGGGGTTTTAGGATTGATAAAAACGAGCACATTTCCTTTTACTATCGCATCATTCAATGCTGACTTGGAGGGTTGATTCATGGATTTAAAAGAGTTTGCAATTAAATGCTGAAAAAATCCTTCCTGCATGATCAGGCCGGAAAGACCCATATCCTCAGCAATATCTACTTTGCTTTGCATGATGTTTTTTTCGACATTGTTCGCAGCAGTTTTGTAAAGATTGCCATAACGATGCCATGAGCTATAGGTATCGTGCCAATAATTAGTATATCCGTTAAACTGGTATTCTGTAGTTACAATATTATTAATGGTTTCTTTAGGACCTGAATACTGAAAATCGTCAAGTTTTTGCGCCCGAACTAATGAGCTAAAAAGGACAATACATAAAATTACATAATAACTTATCTGTATCCTGATCATAATATTTGATTAACTGTACATTTAGTTTGTGTCTATAATTTTTTAATAAATTATTTATGACTCGTTAGCATCTACCTTATAGAAATCAAATTCCGATCTCTGAGTTCTTCCAATCCATCTTTCCAAGGGCCACCGGCCCCCCACATATAAAATGTAAAATACATAGTACTCATCTGATATATCGGAACCCAGGGTTGGAACTCTCCAAAATAATGATGCGCATCACCATTCCTTGGATGATTCATAAACATGTGTAGAAACAATGGCTGATCGACAGGATAAGCTCCAATAAAAGTAATATCTTCTTTAGTATCATAGCCTGCATTCCACCCTTCCTTCAGGAAAAATATCTTGCCAAAGTATCTTTCCGGTTGCATTCTGTATTCGTGCAATCCATCCAACTCTGGAACAGTATATATATCTTCAGTCCAATGTTTTTCGCCCAACACAAGGATTGGTACCGGGGCGATTACGTTGGCTTCCGGGTTTTTAAAAGTAAGGGCGTAGCGTACTTCAAGTAATGGTGAATTTCCATAAAGTGTGAATGTCTTTTGAAGTCTGTTTCCAAAATAATCAGTCCACATTCTCACGCGGACGAAATCACCTTCTTTTTTCACTATTTCAGTTTCGTAAACCTGGTGGGTTTCCATACTGGCCTGACCGAGAAAATCCTCAAATCCTCCATATGGATAATATCCTCTTTTTCTGAAAGGGCGTTTATCATCAATCGCTTTCTTTGGCCATAACTTAAATAATGCATTGTCCTTACGACTTTTTATAGTGTATTCAATTACCCTGGCTCCCGTGGCTAACAAGGTTATTTGAACACTATCATTTTCCATTCTATACTCTTCGACTCCATCACCGTTCAAATCTACTGTGTGCAAATACGGTTTTCCCTCTGCTTTTCCAACCCCAAGTTGTGAAGTGTATTCAATGCCCAAAGCTGACACGTTAACATTATAATTTCCAGCAGGAACTTCTAATGAAAATACCATATCCTGAAAAGTTCCCTGGGCAGCCTCACAGTTTTGGGATGTTTTATAAATAACCTTTTTCTCATCTTCAGCATCAACGACCTGAACGTTTACAGAAAAGGAAGACTTATCGGTAAAATTATGGATGGTAATCGGGTAGCTTACTATTGGAGCATGTGCATATAAAAGCCTATGTACCGAAATTGCCTGTGGCAAATCAAGCATGGCCATAGTGCTCTTTTTTCTTCCATTCCAATTAAAATGTACAGCCACCGGATTTGTGTTTTCCATTGCTTCGGGTGTTGGCAATAAATTAAAATGAAGCGTTTTAGTGCTTCCTGAAGGAAGACTTATGGATAATGAAGAATTATTCTTTATTTTAAGTGAGGCCGGCAGGGTTAATTCAAGAGCTCCGGAAACTGCCTCTGAATTGGTATTGGTAACTGTCACTTGTAAATCATAGCCTTCTACTTTGGCTTCCAGGTTTATCCGGTCACCAAAATATTCTTCCAAATAATTCCTGTCCAACAATAGCATTTGAAGTGCATTTCGAAAATAGGCAGGCCCCATCATTTTGCCCATCCCAAGTATTCCAACTTCTCTTCTGGCCATGATGGCAGCCCACATACTCTCCTGAGTAAGAGGTTGCTCCTTTTTGAGAAACAGAACCATGCTTGACAAAGCATTATCTTCTAAACTTCCGGTTTTCAATATAAACGGAACATGCTCATTATCAATTTGCTCTTTATTCCCTTCTCTGGCAAAATAACCATCATAATAAAATGGATCAGCATTTGTATCCCATACATTTCGAAAAATGTAACCATCCTTATTGTTTGCATAGTCAATCCATGATTCTTTAGTAAACAAACTTTGGTTCTGAAAATCATCCCAATCCTTGCATCCGTAGATAGGTGAAAATCCCACATCCGTTACTATTGGAAGTTTTACTTGTTCCATCCAATCGCTGAGTTCGTCCTTTGCTAAAAAATCCATATAGCCATCGAAAACAAACCAGCTATTGCCCTCATTCATGCCTTTCCCAATTACATCTAAAGGATGGCCTCCTGAACTAGTTACACTTTTCAATAAAGTTTTAGCTCCAAACCAACCCTTATGTAAATCATACTTTCCAACTACTTCTTTAGTATTGCTTATAAGTCTTTTTAATTCTTCTCGTGTTTTTATGTCGGATGAGCTAACCACAAAAAGATGTTTGTTCCCCTTTTGAAGAAAATAGGCATCAATTCTTTTCAGGTCGGCAGCTCCATATTGATGGCTTTTCAATTTATCCTGCCAGATGACACGATTTGATAAACCCCTGGTCAGCTCTTTTCCGAGTGGCGTTTGAGGATTTACAAAAACAAGCACATTTCCTTTTTCCAAGCCATCTTCCAGCTCCGATCTTTTTGGTAGATCCATCAATTGATACGAGTCAGAAGTTAGTTTCTGAAAGAAACCTTCTTGCATGATCAGGCCGGGAATGCCCATATCTTCGGCAATATCAATCTTGCTTTGTAGAATGGTTTTTTCAACATCGGAAACTGCTGTTTTATACAGATTCCCATATCGATACCATTTGCTATATGTATCGTGCCAATAATTTGTATATCCGTTAAATTGAACTTGATTAACTACCGGATTTTGCACGGATTTATCAGTACTACGATATTCAAAATCATCCAACTTTTGTGCTGAAGCCCATGATGAGAATAATGTCAATAGTAGCAGTAGGTAAGAGGGTTTAACAGTTATAATCATTTTTCTATATTAAATAAAATGCCAAAGACTGATGTATCAATTTTATCTTGTTGTTATCAAATTCATTTCTCTTAATTCCTTTACTCCATTTTCCCAAGGGCCACCTGCTCCCCATAGATAGTACGAAAAATACATGGTGCTTTTTTGAAAAATCGGTAACCAGGGTTGAAACTCTGTGTAATAATGATGTGCATCACCATTGCTGGGATGGTTCATCCACATGTGAAGGAATAGGGGTTGATCTACAGGGAAGGCACCGACAAAAGTAATGTCCTGTTTAGTATCGTATCCCGCATTCCAGCCTTCTTTAATGTTTAAAAAAGCCTGGCCATAGTATTTTTCTGGCTTCATACGCAATTCTACAATTCCTCCTTCGTCAGGAACCATAAACACATCCTCGGTCCAGTGTTTTTTTCCAAGCTCTAAAATAGGCTGGGGGCCCAGCACATTGGCTTCTGGATTTATAAATGTCAAGGCAAACCGTACTTCCAGTAAAGGAGAATTGCCATAAAGTGTAAATGTTTTTTCTATGCGATTGCCAAAGTAATCTGTCCACATTCTCACGCGAACAAAATCACCATCTTTTTTCACGAGTTCAGATTTATAAACTTGATGGGTTTCCATGCTGGCCTGTCCAAGAAAATCTTCAAATCCACCATAAGGATAATATCCTTTTTTTCGGAATGGACGCCTATCGTCAATGGCTTTCTTTGGCCACAACTTAAATAGTACATTATCATTCCGACTTTTTACAATGTATTCAATTACCCTGGCGCCTGTAGCCAGCAGTGTGATCTGGACGCTGTCATTTTCCATGCGATACTCCATCACACCATCTGAATTTAAATCTACCTCATATGCATAAGGTTTACCCTCTGCCTTACCAACTCCCAGTTGCGAGGTATAATCTATTCCCAGGGCAGACACCTTAACTTTATAATTACCGGCAGGTAAATCTAACCCAAATGTCATGTCCTGGAATGTGCCTGTTGCAGTATTGCAAGTTTGAGAGGTTTTAAAAATAACTTTCTTTTCATTATCTGCTGCTAATACCTGAACTTTTACAGGAAAAGAAGATTTTTTTGTAAAATTATGGATTGTAATCGGATAGCTTACTTTTGGTGCATGAGCATACAAAAGTCGGTGCACTGAAATGGCTGGTGGTAAATCAAGCATAGTCATGGTACTTTTCTTTTTCCCATTCCATTTAAAATGTACAGCAACAGGATTAGTATTGTCCATCGCACTTGACGTGGGTTGCATGGTGAAATGCTGAGTTAAGGAATTTCCAGCAGCAAGATCTAAAGAAACAGAAGATTTTTCTTTTACTTTCAATCCTTCGGGAAGCACCAATTCTAAAGTCCCGGAAACATCAGCATTCGTGAAATTTGTAATGGTCACCTGTAAATCATAGCCATCAGTTACAGCCTTTATATTAATGCGGTCGCCAAAATACTCTTCAAGGAATATTCTATCAAGTACCAACATTTGCAGGGCATTGCGATAATTGGCAGGACCCATCATTTTCCCTTGTGCCAAAACGCCTACTTCGCGCCTGGCGAGGATAGCCTCCCACATTGTTTTTTGAGTTAGTTTTTTGCCTTTTTCAAGGAACAGAACCATGCTCGATAAGGCATTATTTGCCAACATACCGGTTTTTAAAACAAACGGCACATCTTCATTATCAATTTGTTCCTTATTCCCTTCTCTAGCAAAATATCCATCATATTGATACGGATCCGCAACGGTGTCCCAAACCTGGCGAAACACCAAACCCTCTTTCTCCTTTGCAAATTTCCCCCATGATTCCTTATCGTACATTTGCTGAATCTGAAACCCATCATAATCTTTGCATCCATAAACTGGTGAAGTGCCAACGTCTGTGACGATAGGAAGATTTACTTCCTTCATCCAGTCCTTAATTTCATCTTTTGATAGAAAGTCCATATAACCCTCGAATACAAACCAACTGGCTCCTTCATTCATGCCTGTTCCAATCACTTCAAGTGGATGCCCATTTGTACATGTGACACTATTGAGAAGTGTATACGCTCCAAACCACCCTTTGTGAAAATCATAATTTTCGATTATATCATTAGTTCTTTCAATGAGTCCCTTTAATTGGTCACGTGTTTTCTTATCAGTTGAGCTGACAATAAATAATTTCCTGTCACCATTTTCGAGATAAAAAGCATCTACCCTTTTTAGGTCAGTCGCACCATACTGATGGCTCTTTAATGTTTCCTGCATATTGTGATTTGATGGAAGTTTTTTTGTGACCTTCTTACCTGTTTCTGAATTTGGATCAATAAAAATGAGCACATTTTCTTTTCCGAGGGCATCTTCAAGATCCGTCTGATTCGGTTGGTCCAAAACAAGGTAGGTATCAGATAACAACCCATTTATAAATCCTTCCTGCATGAGCAACCCGGGAATATCCATATCTTCAGCAATATCTACTTTGCTTTGAAGAATGGACTTTTCAATATTTGGTACCGCCATTTTATACAGGTTCCCATAACGATACCGCGTGCTGTAGGTATCGTGCCAGTAATTGGTATAACCATTAAATTGATAATCATTACTTACAGCATTATCAATTGGTTGGTTATTAGGAGCTTTAATATTCCATCCATCCAACTGCTGAGCATTAACAATAAAACTTGGTGATATAAAGAAAGCTAAAACGGCAATAATAAATGTGAGTATTAAAATAGATTGCTTATTCATAAGAGAAAAAGTAAGTGGGTGGATAAATTCTCAACCAGCTCAAAATCTAAAAATAGAGCCAACTGATTATACATTAATAAAGACTATAAAATTAATTGAAACTCTTAATTAATCAGCAATCATTCTGAGAATTAATTCATTTAATTTATGAAAATGATATGGTACTCAATAAGGGAGTTGAAGTATAATTAATAATGCCAATTATAATTGCTAATTTGTACCACAAAATAAACCTAAAAATCAATGAAATCAATAAGAATATTTACAGCAAACCGTAATGCATTATTAACTATTTTGTACACATTTATTGTATTTGTGATATCACAAAGTTGCCAGACTGTACCGGAAACATCTGCTTCATCTGACAAATATCGACTAGTGTGGAATGAAGATCCAACAACCAATATTACTGTGGCCTGGGATCAACATAAGAATGTAAATCCGGTGGTGATGTATAGTACAATTGATCACGGTAAGGAATTTTGGAAATATGAGAATTCTAAAAAAGCGGATCGGGTTTTGAATAAATATGATATGAATACTCATTTCGCCAAACTTTCAAAATTGAAACCTGACGAGGAATATTATTTTGTAATCAAAGACGACAATGGAGTAAGTGAAAGGTATTGGTTTCGTACAGCACCGGACCAGCCAAAGGCTTTTACTTTTGTTGCTGGAGGAGATACCAAAAGTAGCGACGAACCTCTGGAAGCGGGAAGGGCAACCAGCCGTTTAGTGTCTAAATTACGTCCACTTTTTGTGATGTTTAACGGAGACTTTTGTAGCGGAAATGGTGCCGTCCCGGAACGATGGCACATTTGGCTAAAAGACTGGCATAAGTTTACCACCACCCCAGATGGTAGAATGATACCAATATTCCCGGTTCATGGAAATCATGAAAATGGCGACCACGCCAATTTGAATTATATCTTCAATGCCCCATATCAGGAAAATGATTCCTCTCATATTTATTATTCTGTTTCATTCGGAGGAGATTTTTTCCATGTCATTGCATTAAATTCATCGATTGATGAAGGAGGTGTTCAAAAAAATTGGCTTGAGAATGATCTTAAAACACACGAAAATTTTTCCTTTAAAATCGCTGGGTATCACAAACCATTCTGGCCACATACCAGCAGCAAAGCTGAAAATGAATATCAATACAACCAATGGGCTCAAATGTTTTTTGATTATGGTTTGGATATCTCGATGGATGGAGATTCACATATGAGTAAAATAACTTTCCCTTTACGCCCCGATAGCACATCAGCAGATTCATTTATGGGATATGTTAGAGATGACGAAAATGGAACCATGTTTATGGGCGAGGGTAGTTGGGGTGCTCATCCAAGAGCCATTGACGACGATAAGCCCTGGACACTCAAAAGCTTTAGTGGAAACCAGATAAAATTAATCCATGTTATGCCCAAGGAAAACAACCTGCCAGACAGAATGGATATTTATACAGTTATCTCTGCTACCTATGATGAAGATGACAAGCAAACACTTTATGAAGAAAATGTTGGTCGCTTGTCGGAAGAAAATCTATTTGAAATCCCTTCAAATATAACTCTACTGGAAAACGATGGCTATGGAAAGGTTATCAAATATCCTTTTGCCTTAAACGAAACACCAAAATAATATGAAATACTCCTTGGGGTTCTTGCTGGTAATTGTTGGGTTATGGAGCTGTAAAAATCAAAATAAAAATTCAGTAGCATTACAATTCAATGAACAAAACTTGCCCCGCTGGGAGACAGAAATTTTCCCATTGCAAAAAGAGCATGTTCATGGGCCAACAATTGTAGAACTTCCCAATGGTGATTTGTTGTCTGCATGGTTTCAGGGATCGGGAGAAAGATGGGCCGATGATGTAAAGATTATGGGGTCGAGACTGGCAAAAGGAGATGCATCGTGGTCATCATCATTCCTGATGGCGGATATCCCCGGGTTTCCGGATATCAATCCCATGATGTTTATGGATACAAAAAACAGGCTGTGGCTCATGTGGTATCCGGTGTTGGCAAATCAATGGGACACATCCATTCCCATGTATCGAATTAGTGAAGATTATGAAAAGCCCGGAGCACCTCTCTGGTCATGGCAGGATATTATTTTAGTCAAGCCCGGCGATAAAACAGAAAGAGGCATACAGCCGGGAGATCGTTTTGTCGAAGCTGTGACAA
>CAYREN010000111.1:0-12294 GCA_964423255.1 uncultured Roseivirgaceae bacterium
TTTACATACAGAATAAATTCAGCTATATTTCCTATTGACAAATTACCCTTGATAACCTCTGAGCCTCCAATAAATATCGTGAGTACGGTGCTTAACCCAATAAGTGACATGATCAAAGGGAAAAACATTGCATTGACTTGGGTCAGTTGCAAAGATTTAACTTTGTAGTGATCGCTTTCGTCAGAAAATTTTCTTAACGAATCTGCTTCACGACCAAATGACTTCAATACGCGAATTCCACTAAAAGCTTCTTGTACAAAAGTAGAGAGATCAGATAGACTCTCCTGAATTTCCTCTGATCTTTTATTGATAATATTATTGACAAAATAAATGCTCAATGAAAGAATAGGGAGCGGTATGAGAGCATATAAAGTGAGCTTGGCACTGATCGAAAACATAATTGGTAAAAGAATCAGCGAAAGAATGACCATATTTAATCCGTACATAATTGCCGGGCCAATATACAATCTCACTTTACTTACATCTTCAGAAATCCGGGCGATAAGATCGCCGGTATTGTGTTTTCGGTAAAAATTTAGTGGCAAAGATTGATAGTGACTGTACACCTCGTTTTTAAGGTCATATTCAATATGGCGAGACATAATGATTATTGTTTGCCTCACCAGAAAAAGGAACACTCCCCTCAGCAGGGCTATAAGAAGTATAATTACTCCATAGAAAACAATGCTTTTATTTATTGTTGCTACAAATATATCTTGAAGCGCCATACCTTTGAATGATTTATAAACACTCAGATTATCCGCTACAAGATCTAGTGCGTATCTAACCAGTTGTGCTGGCAAAATCTGAAATATTGTGGAAAGAATTACAAAAAGCACCCCGTAAAGAAGATAGGCTTTATACTTTATGAAATATTTATTTAAATAACTTAATTCCTTCACCAGATATTCATTTTTTTATACTATATGTGTTCAGATCAGATTGAAATAAATGCAAAAAGTAGTAATTTTGCCATGTTTCAATTTGTAAGATAATTTATGCGAAATTAGTCAATCCGGTGAAATATAATTGTCAAAGATTGGTGTAAATTAATTGTAGGGATTAGAATAAAAATAAGATGAGTTTTAATTGTGAAAATCAATCATTTTATAATTCGAATTAGTGTAAAAAAAATTGATATAGTTAATCTTGTTTAGTTTCAAGTTTGAAAATAATGGTGATTGACATTAAATAGTAGATATCGCTGGACAGTTCTTTGAAATAATTAAAAATGATAAATCGAAGGTCGCTTAGAATTAAAGCATTTAAAAATCTGTATGCTTACGAAAGCTGCAAAGGGGCAAATTATTTAATGGGATTAGACCATATTGATCATAAATTTTCCCTTGATCTGAATTCAATGGATATTGTCGATGAAGATGAATTAAATAGAAAAAAGATATTGGCTATCGAAAGTTTTGACATTCATTTTGATAAAGAAAGTAAAGTCAAGGATTCTAATACGGAAGTTGCGGAAGATGTAACTAAAGCATTGAAATATGTTGAAAAACTTGACAAGGATGATTTAAAGAGGCTTTCTAAAAACCTTATTGATGAATCAGTAAAGGTAACAAAAAGTCATTTACTGATTATTTCTTTATTGGAGGAAATGGCGTTTCTTAATAAAAAATATTCTGATGAAGATTTATTAAGAGCAAAAATGCTTGGCGAAAAGGCTTATGCTAAAACAAACCTTTACGATAATAAGGTAATTGCAAAAATAAAAAATGATGATTCCTTCAAAAATCTTAAAAATAGCAAAATCATCCATTGGGATAATCATGAAGATTTATTGAATAATTGGTACAAAAGGGTGCTAAAAAAGGATAAGACTTATAGGGATTATATAAAAAAAGAAAGCGTTAATTATGAGGAAGATTGGATAATTCTCGATTATATTTGTCGAGGAATCGTTTTTAAAAATGATACCATTGCCAGTTTTTTTGAGGAATTGGATTTGGATTGGTCGGAAAATAAACCAATTGTAAGAAGTTTGGTGCTGAAAACTTTGAAATCTTTAAAGATGGAATCAGATGATTTTGTTGTTGCAGATATATCTTACAATTGGGAAGACGATGCTGAGTTTGTCAAGGAACTCTTTAAATTAAGTACAAAAAATGGTGATTATTTAGAAAGTTTATTGAAGGGGAAATTACAAAACTGGGATATTACAAGAATTGCAATGACAGACAGAGTGTTGCTGAAAATAGCATTGGCTGAATTGGTATATTTCCCAAGTATTCCAACAAAAGTCACGATCAATGAGTTTATTGAAATTTCTAAAACCTTCAGCACACCAAAAAGTAAAAAATTTGTAAATGGAATTTTGGACGCCCTGACTACTGAATTAGTTGATAGTGGAGTAATTCGAAAAAGCGGCAGGGGATTATTAGATAATAAATAAAAATTAATTGTGATGAGTAAAAAATCAAATTCTACATTAGCATTTTTGTTAGGAGCAGCCACAGGAGCAATATTGGGCATTTTGTATGCTCCAGAAAAAGGCTCTACTACAAGAGATAAACTTTCATTTTTGGTAGATAAATACAAAAGTGAGCTGGAAGAGCTTATTGAAAGTTTGATAGAAGGTGAAGGTGGAACATCTAGCATTGCAAAAGAAAAAGGAAATAAAGTAATAAGCGATGCAAAAGAAAAAGCTGAAAAACTTTTGGAAGATGTCGATGAGTTGATTGGACAAATAAAAAGCGGTAATAATTAATTGTTAAAGAAACAGGTCATAATTAAGAGCTTATCTATCGTAGTTTATCGAATTGCGATTAGATTTAAATCTATATTGGATATGTTTCTGCTAAGTTATATACATATGAAAAGAATTTATTTTAAGGTATCAATTATTGTTTTTCTGGTAGTAGGAATAAGTGCCTGCTCAAACAAGAAACTTGAAAACAATATAAAAAGTATAGAAAAGAGAGTTGCCACTTTAGAAGGCAAATCTAATGTTGCTTCTTCAAGTTCGGCCGGTTCTAATGCGGCTACAGTAAATCCTGTTAGTGACGCAAATGCTCCAGTGATGACATTTGGAACTTCTGAATATGACTTTGGAACTATTAATGAAGGAGATGTTGTGGATCATACTTTTAATTTTACCAATACTGGTAAAACTCCATTAATTATAAATAAAGCTACTGCAACATGTGGATGTACTGTTCCAGAATGGCCAAAGCAACCTATTGCTCCAGGTTCAACTGGTGTGATAAAAGTGAAATTCAATAGTAAAAACAAGAAAAATCTTCAAACGAAATATGTGAGTATTAGCGCAAATACAAAACCGGAGGTGACAAGAATAAAAATTACCGGTAATGTAATTCCTGCAGATAATACAAACGGTTAAATAAATTAATTTTATGGTAGGAATATTATTACAAGCAGGCGGAGGATCTGCTATGACAGGGAATATGGTACTTATAGGTGGTATTATTATTATCTTTTATTTTTTCATGATTCGCCCACAGCAAAAAAAACAAAAGGATCAAAAGAAATATTTAAATGAAATTAAAAAGGGTGATATGGCAGTTACCATGGGAGGAATACATGGGAAAGTGGCAGCTATAGATGATGACACAATATTGCTTGAAGTAGATAGAGGAACCAAAATAAAGATAGAGAAATCTTCAATTTCTTTAGAGTCAAGTAAAAAATACACAGAGAAGAAAAAATAAATTAGTTGATAAATGTCGAGAAAATATTTCTTGTTATTACCGAATTCTTATCTCCATTAAGAGGTGCAAACTGGAAGGTAATTTTTCTATGCGTCTCTACAGCTGCAATATTTTGGTTTTTTAATGCCCTGAACAAAGTTTACACTACTCGAATTAGTTACCCTGTTACCTTAAAATACAATAAGGATAGCCTGGTGGCTTTAAAGGATCCTCCTGATGAAATTCCAATTAATGTCACTGGAGGGGGATGGCAATTATTAAAAAAAACCGTTTCCGTAAATGTAGTGCCCGTTGTAATTGAACCAGAAAACCCTGTACAGACGCAGTTTTTTACTGCAAATAATTTATTGCCAATTTTTTCCAAACAGCTCAAAGATATCAATATTAATTATATTGCTACGGATACAATATTTTTTAAAATTGAGCCATACAAAGACAGAAAACTCTTTATCAAATTAGATTCTCAAGGTATTCAATTGAGGAAAGATCATTATATCATATCTCAGGTATTTTTACAGCCAGATTCTGTAGTTTTTCATGGACCGATTTCATTTATTGATCAGCTACCGGAAACTTTTATGGTTTCATTATCGGATAAAAATATCGACAATGATTACGATGAAGAGTTGAGCCTTGATCTTTTTTCTTCCTCATTAATTAAGAAAAATCCAGAAGTGATTCATATAGTATTTGATGTTGAGGAATTTATAGAACAAAAATCTATGTTAAATGTAGAACTTGTAAACTTTCCTTATGATTCGACTATTTACATTCAGAATAACATTGTTGAAGTATCTTATAAAGTCAGAAGAAGTTTCCGAAACAAATCAAAACCAGATGATTTTTTAATTATTGCAGATTTGAATAATGTCTATGCTGCTGACTCTACTATCACTATAGAAGCAATGGACTTGCCTAGTTACTTAATGGATATGACCTTTCACGAAAACAGGGTAAAAGTGATATATGCACAATGATATTTTAAAAGTTGGTATTACAGGTGGAATAGGAGCTGGAAAATCAATTGTAAGTAAAATATTCAAAATATTAGGGATACATGTTTATGATGCGGATGCTCGCGCAAAATATTTAATGACTCATGACCCTACAGTTGTTGAAGAAATTAAATTAAGTTTTGGTGATGATGCATATTTGCCAGATGGCAATCTAAATAGAAAATATATTGCTAAATATATTTTTGAAGGTGGAGTAAAATATGAAATTATTAATAAGATTGTTCATCCGGCAGTTGCCATAGATTTTGAAAAGTGGTCGACATCACATGAAAATGCAGCCTATGTATTGAAGGAAGCGGCCCTTCTTTTTGAATCTGATTCATATAAAAAGTTAGATTATATCATTACTGTTTTGGCTCCTGTAGAACTTCGCACTGAACGAGTTTTAATCAGAGACCGACATCGGACAAAAAATGATGTCAAAAAAATAATTTCAATCCAAATGAAGGATGAAGAAAAAATTTCTAAATCCCAATTTATTATTACTAATGACAATTCTCAATTATTGCTTCCCCAAGTAATTAAAATTCATGATTTTTTAAGGAATTCATAGTTGAATATATAGTCAACCCTTGATGACAAGGAATAATTGGAACTTTTCATAATACACAGAATCACCAACAATTGAACATTGAAACTTGATGAAAATACTACCGTGTCGTAAAATAAATGCCAATCCTGCATGCTGGGTTATACTGGGTAAAAATGGTAAATTTGAGTTTTAATCATTTTTTAACATGGAAGGCAAAAAAACTTCTTATACTGAGAAACAAAAACATTTCATTTTTGAAAACGAATTCCTGCCTCACATGGATGCCATGTATAATTTTGCCTTCCAAATAACTAGTGATGAAGATAGAGCAAAAGACTTAATTCAAGACACATACTTCAAGTCCTTCAAATATATAGCATCTTTTCAGGAAGGGACCAATGCAAAAGCTTGGCTTTTCAGAATATTAAAAAATTGTTTTATCAATGAGTTTCGGAAGAAAAATAAAGAGCCTGTAAAAATAAATTATCAAGATGTTGAAACTTTTTATAATTCA
Source organism: uncultured Roseivirgaceae bacterium (assembly GCA_964423255.1). GTDB lineage: Bacteria > Bacteroidota > Bacteroidia > Cytophagales > Cyclobacteriaceae > JAAUQL01. Next base: position 5,743 of record CAYREN010000111.1, read on the forward strand.
GATGATGTTTATGATTTGGCGTCCAGTGATTTGAGGGTTGAAGTGCTCATGGATATGATTGGGGATGAAGTATCAAATGCTTTGAATGCCCTTGAAGTTGATTTTAGAATTGTGATAATATTATGTGATCTTGAAGGCTTTACATATGAGGAAATGTCGAAAATATTGAGTATTCCTATTGGTACGGTGAGATCACGCCTGCATAGAGCCAGAAATTTGTTGAGAGAAAAATTAAAGGTTTACGCCAAGTCTTTGGGTTTTAAATAGTTTTATTATGAAGAATAAAAAACCAGATCATTTGAGATGTTGTATCGATAGTAATTACGGAAACCCCGGATGTGACAATTATAATGTCAGAAAAGATTTGATTCAAAAAATTATTGATGGCCAGGCTAGTAAAGATGAGCAGGTAATGTATGACAATATCATTTCACGTTGCAACGACTGTAGATGCCGCAAATATTGTGAGCAGGAATTAGCGATAAAAAACCTTATCCAGACTAAACTTAATCGTAAAAGAGTTCCACTGGATATTTACGAAAAAATCAGAAATAGAATTAATAAAACAACCTAATATGCATAGTGGAAAAGCAATAATATTTTCTGCTCCATCAGGGTCAGGTAAGACTACAATAGTAAGACATCTGTTGAAAAATTGTGATTATCTTGATTTTTCGATATCTGCTACAACACGGCCAAAAAGAACGCATCGTGAAGTTAATGGAAAAGATTATTATTTTTTGTCTCATAAAGTATTTCGAGAAAAAGTTGAAAATGATGAATTTATAGAATGGGAAGAAGTGTATGATGGGAATTATTATGGGACTTTGAAATCGGAAATTGAACGCCTTTGGGAAAAAGGAAAACATGTAGTTTTTGATGTAGATGTAAAAGGCGGATTAAAACTAAAAAATTTTTTTAAAGATCGCGCCCTGGCGATATTTGTATTGGTAAAGGATTTGAATGTGCTTGAAAAAAGACTTAGGCATAGAAATACCGAATCAGAGGAAAGTATTCAAAGGCGACTATCAAAGTCAGAATTTGAAATGACTTTTGAGAATGAGTTTGATGAAACATTGATTTCAGATAAGTTGGATGAAACCCTAAAGACTTCAGAAGATTTGGTATATGAGTTTATTTATGAAGCCAAATCAAAATGACAATGAAAGTAGGCTTATATTTTGGTTCGTTTAATCCAATTCATAATGGACATTTAATAATAGCACAGTCTGTCTTGGAACTTGCCCAACTCACCGAAGTATGGTTTGTTGTCTCCCCGCAAAACCCTTTGAAAAAGAGTAAAACACTTATTCATGAATTTGATCGATTTGATATGGTAAGGCTGGCTATTGAAGATAATTATAGATTCAAAGTCAGTGATATTGAGTTTAATATGCCAAGGCCTAGTTATACCATCGATACTTTAACCTATTTAAAAGACAAATATCAATCGTATGATTTCAAATTAATAATTGGAGGTGATAACTTGGCCATTTTCCCAAAATGGAAAAATAGTATTAAAATTATCGAAGAATTTGGATTGATTGTTTATCCACGTCCAGGAACAACGCAAGATAAACTAATTAGTCATCAAAATGTAGTTTATGTTGAAGCGCCATTGTTAGATATTTCCGCAACTTATATACGAAGATCTGTTAAAGAAAATAGATCAATAAAATACCTTGTGCCAGAAAAAGCATCCGCATACATTGGTGATAAAAAACTATTTCTTTGATCTATTGACTAATTTCAGCTCATCAAATCAAACAAAATAAAATATTAAACGGTCATAATATCTTCTTCCTTCTTGATGAGAAGAGTATCAATTTGCTTGATATATTCATTTGTAAAATTTTGAACTTTATTCTCAGCATTTTTTACAGCATCCTCAGAAACATGCTCTTTAATGAGCTTTCGTAAATGATCATTAGTTTCTTTTCTCACACTTCGGACACTTACCCGACCATGCTCAGCTTCATTTTTAGATTGCTTCACTAAATTTATTCTTCTTTCTTCAGTAAGTGGAGGGATGTTTAATCTCACAATTTCACCATCATTTTGGGGGTTCAATCCAAGGTCGCTGTTTATAATTGCTTTTTCTATCTCTGCTACCATGTTTTTTTCCCAAGGCTTAATCGAAAGCGTCTTGGCATCTGGCGTGTTGACTGAGGCAATCTGACTTATTGGAGTTGGGTTACCATAGTATTCCACCATAAGACCATCCAACATATTTGGCATAGCTCTTCCTGCTCTTATTTTTGCCAACGCATGAGAAACATGAAGAACTGATTTTTCCATATGATCCTTGGCCTCTTCTAAATAAAATTCAATCTCTTCCATTTTTTTTATTAATGAACCAGTGTTCCTATTTTTTCGCCATTTATAATCTTCATAAGATTTCCAGACTTATTCATATCAAAAACGATAATTGGTAAATGATTTTCTTGACATAAAGTAAAAGCAGTCATGTCCATAACATTTAGGCCTTTTTGAATCACGTCATTATAAGTGATTTCAGAAAACAGTTTTGCGCCTGGATTTTTTTCCGGATCTTCAGTGAATATCCCTTCTACCCTTGTTCCTTTTAGTACAATATCAGCTTCAATTTCTATTGCTCTTAAACTTGCTGCAGAATCTGTTGTGAAATAAGGGTTGCCGGTTCCTGCACCGAAAATAACAAGTCTCCCCTTCTCCAAATGCCGTATGGCTCTTCTTCTAATGAACTGCTCACATACCTGGTCAATTTTTATCCCTGACATCAGGCGAGTGTAAGTTCCCGCACTTTCCAGGGCGCTTTGCAACGCCATAGCATTAATTACCGTAGCAAGCATTCCCATGTAATCACCTTGTACACGATCCATCCCAGATTTCTCGGCCTGAATTCCTCTAAAAATATTCCCCCCTCCAATGACAATAGCGAGCTGCACGCCACTATTTTTAACTCCTTTTATTTCATTAGTAAATTGCTCAAGCCGCTTTGGGTCTATTCCAAATTTTTGTTTCCCCATCAAAGCCTCTCCGCTAAGTTTTAGCAGTACGCGTTTGTACTTCATATCATTAAAAAATTTAATTTGGTAAATATAATATTGAAAAAAAGATAACATAGAATTATTCACCGATTATTCTCAAATTTTAATATATAGCAAGGAAATTGTCAATAGTATTCTCTCATTAATTAAATCAAGATATTTATTAAATAGATTATTATTTTTATTTAATGTGGATTGATAATCTAATCCTAATATCTCAACTATAATTTATTGAGATATAAAATTTATTAATTGTAATTGAAAAAATTCAAAACGAATTCTGTCTTGATTATAAAATATTTTTCAACATCTTGGCTTTTAAAATGGGAGAGGTTGAGATAAAAAGAATAAAAAATTGACACACAATTGTTTTTACAATAAATAGAGTATTGGATTATTAACATGAAAATTATTATTATAAAGGATTTGTTTTTAGTGATATGCATTTCAATGGCTGCTTGTAAATCTTCACAAAAGCCAGTCGCTATTGCAAAAGAAAAAGAAATTTCATTGGTTGCTAAAGACACTGTAATAAATGAAGTTAATGACGAAAAGGAAATAGTTGAAGCTGAGATTTACAAAGGTGAGAAAACTCGTTATTTCAAATTGGTACACACTAAACTTGATGTGAGCTTTGATTGGGATAAACAGTATATGTTGGGAAAAGCTACCTTAATTGTAGAACCATTTTTTTTCAATCAATCAAATATAATACTAGACGCTAAAGGATTTGAAATTCATGAAGTAATTCAAATTACTGGTGAAAAAACAACAAGTCTTAAATATGAGTATAATGGGCAAAATATAAATATTGACCTGAAGAGGGAGTATATGAAAGGGCAAGAAATAGTAATTCAGATTAATTATACTTCAAAACCCAATGAAGGAGATTATTCTTACGATTTAGTCAATGATAAAAAGGGACTTTATTTTATAAATCCTCAAGGCCTCGAAAAGGGTAAACCGACACAAATATGGACGCATGGAGAAACCGAATCTAATTCAAGATGGTTTCCAACCATTGATGCACCAAATCAAAAATCTACTCAAGAGATATACATAACGGTTGATAATAAATATACAACGCTTTCAAACGGCAAGTTAATTTACTCAAAATCAAATCCTGACAGCACCCGAACTGATTATTGGAAAATGGATAAACCTCACGCCCCATATTTATTTATGATAGCTGTAGGAAAATTTCATGTTGTAGAAGATAATTGGAATGGCATAAAAGTGAATTACTATGTCGAACAAGAATATGCAAAGTATGCTAAAGAGATTTTTGGCAATACCCCCGAAATGATTTCTTATTTTTCAGATGTTTTAAATTATCCATTTCCATGGGATAAGTATTGTCAAGTTGTTGTAAGAGATTTTGTTTCTGGAGCTATGGAAAATACTACAGCTTCTGTCTTTATGGAAGATTTATATGTAAACAGTCGTGAACTTATAGATTACGATTGGGATGATATAATTGCCCATGAATTGTTTCACCAATGGTTTGGAAATCTTGTAACTTGTGAGTCATGGGCAAATGTCCCTCTCAACGAATCTTTTGCAACATATGGAGAGTACTTGTGGAAAGACTATAAATATGGTCATGATGAATCTGCATTTCTTTTGTATGAAGAATTGGAGAGTTATCTCACCGAATCAGAAACTAAAAAGAAAAAATTAATCAGATTTCAATATGATAAAGATGAAGAAATGTTTGACAATCATTCTTATGCAAAAGGTGGTCTCATTCTTCATTTACTGAGAAGTTATTTGGGAGATGATGCATTTTTTCATTCTCTGGAATTTTATCTTAAATCACATGAATTTAAAAAAGTGGAAATCCATGAGCTCCGTCTCGCTTTTGAGCATATTTCTGGTGAAGATCTCAATTGGTTTTTTAATCAATGGTTTTTATCAGCAGGGCATCCTAAATTAAGAGTAGAAGAATTTTATGATGAAAATCTGGATGAATTAATTCTTAAAGTGTGGCAAGATCAGGATATTGAAAAATATCCAGTTTTTAAATTACCGTTAAAAATTGACATCTGGGAAAATGGTATAAAGGAAAAATATACAATTGAAATAAATAAATCATACCAGGAAATTAAACTTGCTAATGCAAAGGATCCTGATTTAATCTTATTTGATAGTGATTTTGTCTTGGTTGGAGAGATTACACATAAGAAAAGTGGGGGACAATACAAGTACCAGTTTGACAATTATAAGAATAACGTTAGATCCAGGATCAGTGCGTTAGAGTATTTTATTGAAATACCTGAAGATTCGATTTCCAGAATAGTAATAAAACAGGCACTTACTGATTCATTTTGGGCAGTGCGAGAAAAAGCGTTGTATGCTTTTGAAAGTGATTCGAGCGATTTGTTTTCTATCTGTGAAAATCAAATAATAAAAATAGCAATGAATGATCCAAATCCACTTGTAAGGTCAGAAGCAATAAGTGTTCTGGGTGCAAGAGGAAGTTCTAAATACATTGATGTTTATAGAGCCAATTTAAATGATTCTTCTTTTTCTGTAGCAGGTATGGCGCTGTATGAATTTTTACAATGCGGATCAGACGATATCGAATTAGTAATAGAATCTTTTAGAAGCGAAAGTAATTTTAACATATCCTCCTCCGTAGCAGATTATTTTATTATGAAACAAAACACAAAAGAATACAATTGGTTTAGTGATAAATTACACAACTATAAAGGCGAAGAATTGTGGTATTTTATTAATTTTTTTGGGATGTATCTTTTTAACGCACCAATTGAGCAAGTTGAGAAAGGTGTCATTGAGCTAAAAGAAATTGCCATCAACAGCTATCAATTTAATAATCGACTTTCAGCCTATCATTCTTTGGAATTGTTATCGGATCATCAAGGAGTTCAGGAAATTTTGAATGAGATAAATTTAGAAGAGCAAAATCAAAAAATGAAGTAGTATTAACGAGCCACTTTTGAGAGAAAATGGAGTTGACGAAAAAAAAAGATACAATTTGTTGTAATTATTTGAATAATAGAAAAAACGGTATAATTTTGCATTCCCTTAAAATCAAGAGGATAATTTGAATCTTTATTACAGGGAAGTTCTTTTATATTTTGATTTTCGGGGAGATACCAAAGTGGCCAACTGGGGCAGACTGTAAATCTGTTGTCTTTCGACTTCGGAGGTTCGAATCCTCCTCTCCCCACGTTGAACATTTATGGTAATTTTAATGAACTCTTTTCATATAGAATGTAGAGTTTATTATTGTTAAATTTGCGGGAGTAGCTCAGCTGGTAGAGCGACAGCCTTCCAAGCTGTAGGTCGCGGGTTCGAACCTCGTCTCCCGCTCTAAAAAATTGAATACTAAATGGCCAGATATTGCCAAGGCCGACGTAGCTCAGGGGTAGAGCGCTTCCTTGGTAAGGAAGAGGTCACGGGTTCAAATCCCGTCGTTGGCTCGAATTAAGTAAATTAAGTAACATAAATAAAATTTTTAACTAAACCGAGATTTATCAAAAATGGCTAAAGAAACCTT
>CAYREN010000112.1:0-12138 GCA_964423255.1 uncultured Roseivirgaceae bacterium
AGAAGATATTTTATATACCTACAACATTACTGCAACCGACCCAGATGTTGGAGATAATATAACCATCACAGATGCTGGATTACCTGCATGGTTGATGCTAACAGATAATGGTGATGGCACAGCTACATTAAGCGGCACACCTGCCAATGCAGATGTTGGAACCGTAGACATTACCCTGACAGTTACAGATGCAGCAAGTGCAACTGATGAACAGGCTTTTACAATTACAATTTCTAACGTCAATGATCCTCCGGTTTTCTCCAGTACACCGATAATCGTTGCCGATGAAGATATGCTGTATGAATATAATATTACTACTGAGGATGTGGATTTTGGAGATGTGTTGACCATAACCCAGACAACTCTTCCTGCATGGCTAACCCTAACTGATAATGGAGATGGTACAGCAATCCTGAGCGGTACACCATCTAACGCAGAAGTTGGTTTGCACGATGTGGTTTTAGTTGTAACCGATGTTTCCGGTGAAAAGGATGAACAAAGCTTTACCATTGATGTTGGAAATACCAATCAACCTCCCTCCTTTTCCAGCACTTTTGTCCTGGCGGCTACAGAAGATATTTTATATACCTACAACATTACCGCCACCGACCCCGATGTTGGAGATAATCTATCTATCACCGATGCTGGATTACCTACATGGCTGACACTTACTGACAATGGCGATGGCACGGCAACGTTGAACGGCACACCTGCCAATGCCGATGTCGGAACCGTAGATATCGTGTTGACAGTTACAGATGCTGCAACTGCAATTGATGAACAGGCATTTACCATTACTGTAATAGAAAAAGATATTTTAAACTTAGCTCCTCAAGTGTCTGGATTTGAACTTCAAGGAGATGAAGATAGCACCATCCCAATAATCACAAATAACTTTAGTGACAACTATTCTGATACAGAAAATGATCCTATAGTTATATTGTCCATTACCTCATTACCAAGGCAGGGCAAGCTTGTTTTAAATGGAAACGAACTTACCAGCCCTGTTGAAATCCCTTTTTCAAGTATTAATAATCTATCGTACATCCCAGACCCAGATTATAATGGAATTGATAATTTTACCTGGAACGCAAATGATGGAAATGCATTTGCAAATAATGATGCTACTTTATCTATCAATGTGATTCCAGTAAATGATGCTCCTACTGACCTATTAATAAGCAATCAAACTATTGAAGAAGAATTGAATGCAGGAGCAATTATTGGCAGTCTTACTTCGGAGGATGTAGATCTGAATGACACACATACCTATTCATTTTCGAGCAATAATAATATGGACATAGATGCTTTTGAAATAACAGGAGGTCAGCTCATAGCAAGGATTGAATTAGATTTTGAAACAAAGAATACTTATGATATCCGAATTACTGTTACAGACGTCGGTGGATTGAGTTTTGAAAAATTATTTGTAATTACTGTGCTGGATAATGAAGAGGAATTTCTACAAACTGCAATTACACCAAATAATGATGGATTTAATGACACATGGAAAATTAGTAAAATTAATAATTGTCCAGATTGTCTCGTAGAAATCTATGATCGAACCGGCGATAAAATATTTAATTCTATTGGGTATTTGAAAGAGTGGGATGGTACCTATAATAATGAAATACTACCCGTAGGTACCTACTATTATATAATTGATTATAAAGATGGTAATATCCCCAAGAAAGGATCCTTATCAATATTGAAATGAACTATTATGATAAGTAAATACTTTATCCATTCATTATTAAACTATATTAGAAATTATCTGGTATTGACAACATGTTTTTTGGGTTTGTCAAAGGTGTATGCTCAAGAGCAATTTCAATTGACCAATTATATTTACAGTATTCATGCTATAAATCCTGCTTTTTCAGGAATAGAAGATGCTGTAAATATGAATTTAGGATTCAGACGTCAGTGGTCGGCAATTGAAGGAGCTCCATTAACTTATTATGTAGGATTTAATAGTTCACTGAGTGGGCTAAAAAATATAAATAATAATAGTAAAACGCTCAGAAAAAGTGTGCCCCGTTTATACAGAAAATTAAAAAACGAACCCGGTAGTATAAATCATGGCATTGGAATTTATATTTCTGGCAACACATTTGGACCTTTCAGAGAATATTCAACTTATGCCACTTATTCATTTATGTATCAGATAGATAAAGATTTTCTGATTGCTGGCGGACTATCACTGCAATATATCAATCAGCGTTTTATAGCTGATAAGGTTTCACTATACAATCCCGATCTTGATCAGGTATATCAAAATTATGCCGGAGATCCAGCCAATATATCAACTCTGAATATTAATGCCGGAGTTCTTGTATATGGCAATCATTTTTATGCAGGTTATTCATTGCATCAAATACCAAGTATTCAACTTTCCGGTGATAATTTCACCAAAGCAGGAAATGACAAAATCGTTCAATATTTTTCTGCTGGGTACAACACAATATTGGGCCCTCAATTAATTCTTCAGCCATCTACATTAGTGAAATACAACAAGATAAACAATTTTCAGGTTAATGTTGTCGCTAAGCTAAAATACAGAGACCTCCTGTGGGGTGGGGTATCTTGGAGATATAGCGAAGCCATTGGATTAATCATAGGTTTTAAAATTGGGAATAATCTGTACCTAAATTATTCCTATGATTATTATACAGGAGATATCAATTTGTATTCCCAAGGAACCCATGAGCTTGTACTTGGATATAGATTGTTTAGTGACCGATTATCAAATCAATTTCTTTGGTAACTGGAAATTCATGATAAAATCATCTTTATTGTATTTTCTTCTAACCTTTTTGATAATTACAAATACTTCAAATTTAGTTTACTCACAAATCCAATATGAAATTGAAAAATTACCAGCTGAAGTAAATTCTAATTATGAAGACATTAAACCTTTTACTTCACCTAACGGTGACTCTCTTTTTTTTATAAAATCCTATTCGCCAGAAAATATTGGTGGTGAGCATGCCGGTGAGGACTTATGGCTGAGTATATTTTCAGAGAATAGCGGATGGAGTAAAGCAACAAATTCCTTTGGATATAAAAACAGTCCGGCACCAGATATTTTCATAGGACTATCATCTGACAACAAAATACTTTATACCATAGATTATGTTCAATCTGGGAAAAATCGACTGGTTAAATTAAACCAGTACAACTTACAGCAAAAAAGCAAAGTCGTTTCTAATAAATATTTACCCCTGGATATTGATGACAATTATCACGATATGTATTTAAACCCTGATGGTAACATCTTAATAATATCCATGAATGCGATAAACTCCCTTGGCCGCGAGGACCTTTATTTTTCAATTATGGACGAACAAACGATTTGGTCCAAACCTACAAATCTTGGAATCAATATTAATTCCAGAGGTTATGAGATATCACCATTTCTCAATGATAATAGTAAAATACTTTATTTCTCCAGCAATGGACATATTGGGCTTGGAGATGCTGATATATTCTTTAGTCAACGATTGGACGAAAGTTGGCTTAATTGGTCTAAACCTAAAAATATGAGTGCTCCAATTAATTCGCCATATTTCGATGCATACTTTTTTAAAAATAAAAAAAACGAAATTTTTCTATCCAGCAATAGAAATAGCCAATACGCTGATATTTATAAATTAACTATAAAGGAAAATGATTTTGGAAATGTTGAAATTACTGACAATAATTTAATGGAAAATAGTTCTTCAAAAACCAATAGTAAATCAGAAGTAATTGAAACGCAAACAATATATTTTGATTTGGATAAATCAAAACCTAATAGCGATGAGTTGGAAAAGTTGGCTATCATGGCTTTAAAAATTAAAGACGCCAACCCTCACAATCATTTTATTATCAATGGATACACGGATAACTCAGGGAAGAAATCTTACAATAAAAAACTATCGGAAAAAAGAGCCCGATTCGTTTATAAGTTTTTAAATAAAAATGGGATTGATGAAAATATTTTATCTATGAATGGTAAAGGTGTTTATGCGGATGAAAATAGTATGGATATTACTGCTATCCAAAAAAGAAAAGTAGAGATTATAGAGATCAAGTAAAATACCAATAATCAAATCTACTAGATTACTTAATAAATTGTTAAAAGCAATTATTGCAATTGATTTATGGAGTTACTTCATAATAAAAAACACCAAGACATTTATTAAATAATATGATTAACAAAATCTATTTGCAGTAATCGACAATATTAACCTGCATAAAAAAACAACCCACCTTATTGCAATAAGGTGAGTTACACTAATATGATTCAAAAATTATATTTAAGGTCTCACTGTAAGGCAAATGTAACAAACATATCTATTGCAAAGCCTCCAATTGAAACTTGTATTAATCCATTGTCATTATCGTCTTTTACAACAAATTCATACTGAACGGGGTTCATTTCAATGCCAAACATAACTTGAAAAGGGTCATCTATATTTTCTGGGTCAACATCCAGCAATATCAAGTCATGAAGAACATCTTTGAGTTCAAAACCATTTGTAGGAAAATTCCAGGATATGGGAAAATCCACTGGAGTTACATTTACTACGGTATCTGTAATAATCCATTCATCCAATTCTGCTGTTTGTTCACCAAATGCAAATACCAAATCTGGTCCTGTTCCATCATCATCCCATGGATTACCATCCTCATCTACAAAACTTATATTAGCCACGCTAAATGCTGTTAATACTCTTGTTTTAATATCTATCGACATGGTTTCAGTAGTTTGCTGACCATCTTCAGTTGTTGCGGTCAAGGTTACATCATAAGTTCCTTCTTCAGTATAAATATGTTTAGGAGAAATGCCAAGGGAGTCAAATGTCCCATCGCCAAAATCCCATTTGTATGTTGATGAATTGGTACTGAGGTTAACAAATTTTACAGCAACAAATCTTTCGAGTTTGTCCTTATTAATCACTTCAAATCCAACTTTAGAAATTGGAAGCGGATCTGTTTTATCACAAGAAAAAAACAATATGACCAGTAAACCTAATATGAAGGAATTAACAATTTTGTACGTTTTCACAAGCAATCATTTTGAGTGTAGAATAAATCAAATTACAATTTATTGATAATTTTCAGAATTCAAATTATTTTTTCAAAATGATTTCAGAATTTAAGTGAGATTGTCCGCTTTGGAACTAATTGAGGTAATATTTAATTTTATAAATTTTGAATGGGTAACTATCTAACTTCAAATTCTAAAAAGAATTGGTATTGGTTTATAACAATAAATGGAATTGTTAAATCACCAGAGCCATCGGGTCTTTTTATTTCGATCATAAATTCTCCATCGTCTGCAAGAGGATTAAATCCTAACTCAATCATGTCGTTATAGACTGGTTTATTTTTTACTGTATCAACCTCCTGGACTAGGATAAAATATCTTTCATTATTTAATAAATAATCTTCTCGCAAAAAATCAATCGTTGATATACCAATTGCTTTTACAAAATGATCTGGATTGAGATTTTTAACGAAGAAACCCTCAATCTCCTCTTCTGTTTCAAAATTGATTGGGCCAAATTGCATCAACACATCTGGATCTGATCCATTGTCCCAAGGTTTACCGTTTGCATCTTCCATATTTATGTTTGTAAGATACATTCCGGTAAGATACCTCCGACCAATTTTTATCTCTCGAGATTCGGTACTTAACTGATCATCTTCTGTTAGGGCTGTCAAGGTAACAATAAAGTCTCCGGATTCTTCATATGTATGAATTGGAGCAATTTCAGTAGAGAATTCAGAGCTATCTCCAAAATCCCAGCTATATGATATTGCATTCAGGCTCTTATTTTCAAACCTAACAGGGACATTCCTTTCCGGTAATTCGCTGCTGATAACAAATGATGCATGAGACAATGGTAGTGGGTCTTTTTCGGTACAGGACGCTAAAAAAATAGCTGAGAGCATTAAAAGCTTTGACAATGACTTTACAAATAAGTTCTTCACTTCTTTCTTTTTAATCAACAATTTCTATTTATCTATTCCAAAACTATTCATATAAATGCAAAGGCCGTGACATTATTATATTACGATTTGCCAAATCGATGTAATAAAAAAAACATTTGTCTTTATAAATAATACTAATGCTGACATTAGTTGATTTATGTACTTACTGAGCTATATCTTAAATAGGATTAGTACAAGAATGGTTATACATATATAGGGTTTCTTGGTGTTGAAATAAAAGGTCTCAACTTATCATACAAGACCTTATTCATTCCTAATTCATCTATTATTTCTTAAGGCTTACGTATTTATATCAGAAAAAGGTTGAGAATATTTCCCCATAAGATCACTTTTTAAAAAAGATTGAAATTATTTAATGATATAAAATTGAATGGTCATGCATAGAAAAAAAAGAAATACAGCCAACGCTGAAACTAATCCTCAGCAAGCAATAGAGCAATATTTGAATAGTTTATTAAGATAGACTGAATGTGAACAGTCTATCTTAATTTTATGTAAATATTTTAGATTTTCATGAACCATTAATTCAGTCTGCCTAACTAAAGATTTACAGGCAAGCATGCACTAATCAGAATCTAATTAGTATAAATTATTATCTCAGGATTGGCCTGTTTCAATTAAGAAATAAAATAATAATGACTTCCAAATCTTTCAAAAGCTGACTTCTCAAGATCCTCCTGATGGCTGGGGTGAGCTATTGAAATAATCCTCCTGGCTCTTTCCTGAAGTGTTTGTCCATATAAATTTACTTTGCCTTGTTCTGTTACAAGCCAGTGCATATTTGCCCTGGTAGTTACCACTCCTGCACCTTCAATTAAAGTCGCAGAAATTTTTGATATACCTTTTCCAGTAATTGAGGGCATGGCAATTATGGGCTTACCTCCCTCTGAATGTCCTGCCCCTCTTATAAAATCTATCTGCCCGCCAACACCTGAGTAAAACGTGGTCCCTATGGAGTCTGCACAAACCTGGCCTGTTAAGTCAATCGATAATGCAGAATTAATCGCTGTCACTTTTTTGTTTTTTCTTATCACATGAATACCATTTGTGTGAGCGACATCCATCATGGCCACCATGGGATTGTCATTTACAAAGTCGTAAAGCTTTTGAGAGCCCATTAAAAATGAGGCCACAATCTTTCCTTTATCAATTTGTTTCTCTTTGCCATTGACAACTCCGCTTTCTACCAATGGCAATAGACCGTCTGAAAACATTTCGGAATGCACACCAAGATTTTTATGATTAACAAGCTCTGCCAACACGGCATTTGGAATACCACCAATTCCCATTTGCAGGCATGCACCATCTTCTACCAAGCTGGCAACATTTTTTCCAATGGCAATTTCTACGTCTGAAAGTTTAGCATTAGAATGAGCTACCAACGGCTCATCGTGCGCAACAAAATAATCAATATCGCGGGTATTAATCATTGCATCACCCCAAGCTCTGGGCACAAATTTATTCACCTGGGCGATTACAACATCAGCTTTTTGTATGGCTGCCAGGGTTGCGTCAACAGAAGTACCTAATGAGACAAACCCATGATTATCCGGAGGTGAAACCATTACCATAACTACATTTATATGCAAATATCCTTGGCGAATAAGTTTTTGAGTTTCACTTAAAAATACCGGAATATAGTCTGCGTATCCAGCCTGAGTTTGCTTTCTCACATTGGCTCCTACAAAAAATGATTCTAGTTGAAAAATTCCTTCAAACTCCTTTTCTGCATATGGAGCTGAACCCTCGGTATGTATATGTTGAATTCTTACATTTTTAAATTCCTTATTTTTTCCTCTTTCCATCATGGCATCAATCAAATGATGTGGAGTGACTGCAACACTACTCAAATGAACTCTATCGTTGGATTTAATTATTTTAATTGCATCTTCTGCGCTCGTAAATTTTAACATTATAGTAAAAAAATTATATTGATTAATTCTTTAAATACTTCTGCAAATTTAGGCTAAGGTCTAACCTTATAAAATGAGTAATATCATATTTTCTCAATTTAAGAATAGCTAAAAAAAGAATTGATAAGCAGCTTTTTATCTAGTCTAATAAATCTGTAATTTTAATTTGAAAAAATACTATACTTTCACACTATAGATATAAATATTATAATACATATGGGTAAAAAATTCTTGCAACTATTTCTCGCAATATCAATCATCTCTTTTTCCTCTTTCGGGCAAGTCACTCCACCTGGACAGATGTCCTCAGATACTACAGAAGTATCAAAAAAGCCAGCACCGATTCATCTGGTGGATATAAATTTTGAGTTGGAGCGGACAAGAAAAATACTGTCTAAAATATCATATGAATTAGAACCAAAACCACAATTTATCTTACTGGACTCCCTGCTAAAGGATGAAAAAGTTTTTTTCGATAATGAAGTGGAAGGATTTAGACAATTTGACCCTAATAACTTATCAAAATATTTCTTAGAAAATACTTTTCGTGCATGGAGTGGTCAGATATCAAGGCTATACAGATGGGAATCTGAGGTAAATGCCAGTATTTCTAAAACCGAGAATTACATCAAAGATCTTAATTTCAACCAAAGTGTTTGGAAGTTAACTATTGAAGATGCAAAAATTGAGCAGGACCCTGAACAGCTCATAAATCGAATTTCTGAAATTATTGATGAGCTCAAAAAGTGGGAAGCGGAATTTATGAAATACCGCAGATCAATGATTATTAGAGCCGACAAAATTGGTGAACTTATGGCCATTGCCAACAATATGCAAGGTGAAATTTCCATGTTGCAACAGCATTTACTCGACAACCTATTTATAGCTGATAAGCCTAGTCTATGGGGACTTAATCTCAACACCACCGATGCTTTGCCAATTACCCCCAGGCTCCATAAAGCCTGGCACGAAAACTCAAAAATTTTAAATTATTTCACTAATGAAATCAACTATTTTTATTTAATATTTATTGCATTCTTTTTTATAGCCCTGTTTGTATTCATAATTAAAAAATTCCAAAAACTTGACCTCTCAGAAGCTGATCGAAATTTTGTAATCGTAAAAAGAATCTTTTACGAACATCCTTTTTCGACTTTATCTTATATAACAATTGTCTTTTTTATCGTCTTTCTGCCAAATATGCCATTACTAGTTACTGGCATATTTGGTACAGTTCTTCTTTTTTTATCTCTCATATTTTTACCAAAATTAGCCGGCAATAAAGCCAGAACAAATGTTATAGTAGTTCTTTTACTCTATGTTTTCAATCTTATTGAAATATTGGTCTGGTATTTTGGAGACTATTCTAGATTGTACATCGCTTTTGAATCTTCACTTGCAATATTTTTGTTTTACCATTTTATATTGAAGGGAATCATGTCGAATACCTTGAGTATTCACCCTTCAGTTAAACAATTTGGGAAATATTCTATTGGCATTTTTATTCTATTTATTGTTGCCTTCCTGTCCAATCTTTTTGGCTATTTAAATCTTGCGGTATTGAGTCTAAAAATAGGAATTAAGACTGCTGCAATAATGATCATTGTTTTTGTTGGACATGCAATTTTACGAAGCAGTGTTCACGCTTTATATGAAATTGGAAGAAACTCTACTTTCCATTTAGTTGAAAGTGGATGGAACAAATTTGAGAAAATAGGACTAAAATTAATCCACGCCCTTTCTGTAGTCTATCTTATAATATTTGTTTTACAGACAATGGAAATTTATAGACCATTTATTGATTGGCTTTTCGGCTTTATCAGTAATGAATGGGAAATTGGAACCCTTAGTATATCCATTGAAAGTGTTTTAAATCTGGTGATAATTTTAATATTAACATTTTCATTGTCGTTTTTTATTAAAGCTATTCTTTATAAAAAAATCCTTGCAAAAACGAAATTGCCCAAAGGAGTCCCAATGGCTATCTCCGTTACTATTCAATATTTTATTTTTATTCTTGGCCTTCTCATAGCTTTATCTGCTGGAGGAATCGATCTAAGTAAGTTTGGTTTAATGGCAGGAGCTCTTGGGGTTGGTATAGGTTTTGGCTTACAAAACATCGTTAACAATTTCATTTCTGGATTGATACTTATCTATGAGCGTCCAGTCAATGTAGGTGATACAATTGAGGTAGAAAACCTAATGGGCACAGTAAGTAATGTGGGCATAAGAGCTAGCAATGTACGCACCTTCGATGGAGCAGAAGTCGTCGTCCCCAACGGAAACTTAATTTCAAACCAGTTAATCAATTGGACTTTATCTGATAATCAACGACGAATAGAAGTAAAAATTGGCGCAGCTTATGGTTCTGATCCAAACGTGATACTTGACTTGCTAAAAAAGGTAGCCTTAAACCATGAAAGTGTTTTGAAAAATCCTGAACCCAGAGCTCTTTTTGAAGAATTTGGAGATAGCTCTTTGAATTTTCGACTTCTTTTTTGGGTGCCTTTTGAAATAGGTATTGGCGTAAAAAGTGATATTTCTATTGGGGTTTATAATATATTTGCCCAAAACAATATTCAAATACCTTTCCCACAAGTTGACCTTCATGTAAAAAAAGAAGATGAAAAAACTGTAATTGACAAAAAATCAAAACCCAAGAAGAAAAATGAAAATAAGATAGATTCAGGGCCAATAGAAGAATCTGAATTGGGAGGTAATGACGAAAAGGAATCCAAAAAGTAAAATACAAATTTGAACTAATTGAAATGTAATTCTGAAACTTACGTAGATTCCGATTGTCGATTTCAGTGTATAACCCAATAATTGATAGTATATGTTTAGTGAAAAAGTAATTCTTCTCAATTAGCCTAGATAATTACTATATCATTAATGCAAAACTGATAAATTTGCACAACTTTTTAATTCTAAATAATAGATGATATGTATGATGTTGTTGTAATTGGAGGTGGAATAGTCGGACTGGCTACTGCGCTAAAAATCACAGAAAAGAATCAGGGACTAAAACTGCTTTTGCTGGAGAAAGAAGACAAATTAAGTGCTCATCAAACGGGGAATAATAGTGGGGTCATACATTCAGGAATATACTACAAACCCGGGAGTTTAAAGGCAACCAATTGCCGTAAAGGCTATCAGCAACTTATTGATTTTTGTGATAAAGAAAATATTAAGTACGAGCTTTGCGGGAAGGTAATTGTGGCAACAGACGAGCAGCAACTCGGCGCTTTAGAGACCATTTATCAGCGAGGAATTCAAAATGAGTTGAAAGGTATAACCAATTTAACAAAGGATGAGCTCCATGAGATTGAACCACATGTGAAGGGTATTCGTGGCGTACGTGTTCCTGAAACCGGAATTATCGACTACAAAGAAGTTTCACAAAAATATGCAGAAAATATACTCAAATCTGGTGCAGAAATTCGAACTAACGAAAAGGTTAATAAGATTATTCCTCAAAAAGATTCGATTATAATTGAAACTACCAAAGGTACATATAAAAGCAAACTTCTGGTCAATTGTGCCGGGCTGTATTCCGACAAGGTAGCCAAAATGACCGGTCAGAAGATGGACCTCAAAATTATCCCATTCAGAGGTGAGTACTTTAAAATAAAAAAGGAAAAACACCATTTGGTAAATCATTTAATTTACCCAGTGCCCGATCCAGCATTTCCATTTTTGGGTGTTCATTTTACGAGAATGATCGGAGGAGGAATTGAGGCAGGACCAAATGCCGTGCTTGCTTTTGCTCGCGAGGGATATAAAAAACTTCATATAAATGTTCCGGAATTAGCAGAAACGCTCATGTGGCCTGGATTTCAAAAAGTGGCAGCTAAATATTGGGCAACAGGATTTGGCGAAATGTACCGCTCTTTTTCCAAAACTGCCTTTACTAAAGCACTTCAAAAGCTCATTCCCGAAATACAAAAAGATGACCTTGAGATTGGAGGTGCCGGGGTGAGAGCTCAGGCCTGCGATCGCAAGGGAGGTTTAATAGATGATTTTCTGATTTATGAAAACAACTATGCCATAAATGTATGTAATGCTCCATCTCCTGCTGCAACTTCCTCCTTAGCTATCGGAGATACAGTATCTG
This sequence comes from uncultured Roseivirgaceae bacterium, assembly GCA_964423255.1. Lineage (GTDB taxonomy): Bacteria > Bacteroidota > Bacteroidia > Cytophagales > Cyclobacteriaceae > JAAUQL01. Next base: position 12,031 of record CAYREN010000112.1, read on the forward strand.
ATTTGGTAATGAAAAGATTCTAATCTGCTATTAATAGAAAAAAATCTTGAATTATAATTTCTGAAATTGGTAACTTCAACATACCATTTCAAAACATGAAACCGGCAT
>CAYREN010000113.1:0-9608 GCA_964423255.1 uncultured Roseivirgaceae bacterium
AAGGTTTATTTAAATGCTGAAGTTTATTCAGGAACTGCAGAATGGGAAAAATGTATAAATGCATGTGAGGCAATTATTGGCGCCAATAAAGGATATGAATTAGAGTCTGCGCAGGCAAATGTGTTTTTAGAAAATGCACAATCTAAGGAGCATATTTGGGTAGTTCCTCATGATGAAGTATTTGACGGTGTATGGTTTCCCCTAACTATTCTTGCCGTTCCTCACCAAAGCTCTCAAACGTATAATTTAACTGCAACCGGATGGGGGGGATTAACATCGATACCGCAATTTATTGATACATTTGATCCTGAAGATAAACGACTAACCGATGCATGGATACAGGGGCCGATTAAGTCATCATCCGGAGAACAATTGAAGGTAAATACAGGCAACATGAAGGGCGAGGATATGGTAGTTGTAAATATACTTCCAGGAATTGATTCCAGTGAAGAAGTGCATAGTTTCAGGCCAATAAAGTATGAAGTAAGAATGGGAAGCACGCCTTATGATATGGGACATGACTGGCCAATGGTGAGGTATGCTGATATTTTAATGATGAAAGCAGAAAGTTTAATGAGGCTTGGTAGATCTGGTGCCGGAGCACTTGTCACTGAAGTAAGGCTAAGAAATTTCCCTGACAACCCATCAAAAGCTACCGTATCTGATGCTGAATTAGAAATGACAAGTAGTTACAAATATGGTTTAAGAGATTACCTTTTAGGTGAAACTGTGGAAGCCCCTATTCAATATGGAAGATTTCTTGATGAGCTTGGATGGGAATTTTGTGTTGAGGGACGTCGGCGTACTGATATGATTAGATTTGGTGTATTTACCACGAGATCACGTCTTTCATTTCAAGAAAAAGGTGAAGATTTCAGAAACCTTGGTCCGATTCCTTTGAGTGAGTTAAATACCAACACAAACCTTACTCAGAACCCAGGTTATTAGCAACAAAGGATATATTTAGATTTTACCATGGCCATCGAGTAAACTACCGATGGCCATTTTTTTTAACTTGTACATAATTAAAATACCATAAATTATGCAGCAAAGATGGGAGGCACAGATCAGCAGTTCATGTAAATTTTACAATATTTTAGTATCCTGCAACATCAATTCTGGTTATATATATTTTTTTATTCTCCTTTTACTTAGTTCATGCAACAATAAAAATGAAAGCAATCTACTGTTTGAGATATTAGGTCCTAATGAAACGGGAATAAAATTTGAAAATAATTTGAAAGAAACCTTGAAGATGAATGGCTTGTTTTATGAGTATTTCTACAATGGTGGGGGCCTTTCTGTAGCTGATTTTGACAATGATGGACTACAGGATGTGTATTTTGTTTCTAACCTTTATCCAAATAGATTATATCTAAACAAAGGCAACCTGAAATTCGAGGACATTTCAAAAACCTCAGGGGCTATAATCACCAAGGGTTTCCCAACAGGAGTGACTACAGTAGATATAAACTCAGATGGATGGATGGATATTTACGTCTCGATTTCCGGAAAATATAGTGACACGAGAATACGAAAAAACCAATTATTTGTGAATCAAGGATTAAATGAAAATGGTGATCTTTTTTTTATTGAACAAGGAGCCAAATATAATCTCGACATTGAATTGTGTTCAACCCAAGGGGCATTTTTTGATTATGACCTTGATAATGATCTTGACTTGTTTTTGATTAATCATTATCCAGATGTTTATGACTTTAAATATGCAAGTGAGTTGTTAAAAACTATGGGGGGGATAACAGGTGACCGGTTATATGAAAATCAAAATGGTAAATACATTGAAGTAACTGATGCAGCAGGATTATCTTCCAGTAGGCTGAGTTATGGATTAGGTATTGGCATAAGTGATTTGAATAATGATGGATGGCCGGATGTTTATGTCAGCAATGATTTTTCAGGAAAAGACAAATTATACATGAATAATAGAAACGGAACATTTACAGAGAATATTGACAAATCGATAAAACATATCTCCTATGCATCAATGGGAAATGATCTGGCAGATTTCAATAACGATGGCTGGTCAGACATCATGACCCTCGACATGATGGCTGAAGATCATTATACAGCCAAAACAAGTCTTGGCTTTATGAACGACAATAAGAATTTTCATTCTTTGGTGGATATAGGGTTGCATCATCAATATATGTATAATACGCTACAATTGAACAATGGAGTTTTGTCACCAGATGATGTACCGGTGTTTTCAGATATTGCTCAATTTGCCGGAATCTCAAGTACAGATTGGAGTTGGGCCCCTTTATTATTTGATATGAATAACAATGGTTATAAAGATTTATTTATTGCTAACGGTATTAAAAGAGATTTTATCAATTATGACTATTTGAGTTTTGTAGAAGATAACTATAGAAAAATTAGAGAATCAGGTGAATTAGTAGAGGAAGAATTGATAACCAATGTACTTGGTGGTATGCCTACGAGAAAAAAAGACAACTATTTTTATAAGAATAATGGTGATTTATCATTTGAAAAAATGAATGGTGTATGGGCTGAAAATGTCCTTACCAGTTCTAATGGTTCTGCTTACGCTGATTTTGATAATGATGGTGACTTGGATATTATCCTAAATAATTCGGATGCACCGGCATTTATCTATAAAAATAATGCTATCGAAAATGGTTTGGGAAACTATTTGCAATTTAAGCTAAAAGGGCCACCTAAAAATCCAGTTGGAATAGGTGCTAAAATTATAATTAATCAATCCGATCAGATTCAAGTTCAGGAACAATATTTAAGCAGAGGTTTTCAATCATCAGTCAGCCCGATTTTACACTTTGGATTAGGGACAGACAATATTGTTGAAGAAGTCAAGGTGATTTGGCCAGATCGGAAAATTCAAATTTTTTCTAATATCAAGGCCAACCAATTATTAAATGTCAATTATCAGGATGCAATTAAAGGCCAAATAAATGTTGAATTGCCAAAGCCTATTTTTCATGATATAACTTCACAATTGAATCTCTCACAAAAGCATAATGAAAATGAATATGAAGATTTTGAGAGAGAGCGTTTAATGCCGCATAAAATGTCTGAAATAGGGCCAACTATTTCTGTGGCAGATGTTAACGATGATGGATTGGATGATTTTTTTATTGGGGGAGCTAAGGGGTTTGAAGGAAGATTACTATTGCAAAAAAATGGATCTTTTTATGAGCCTGAAATCAATCCGTGGATTGTTGATAAAAATAGTGAAGATGTTGGGTCATGTTTTTTTGATGCTGACGGTGATGGTGATTTGGAATTGTATGTAGTAAGTGGTGGTAATGAATTTGATGTTGATCATTCTGATTTACAAGATCGTTTGTATTTAAATGAAGGGTCAAATTATAAGAAACTTATTGGTGCTTTACCTAATAAATTGGTTAGCGGAAGTTGTATTAAACCGTTCGATTTTGACGATGACGGAGACCTTGATCTATTCTTGGGCGGTCGGCAGATTCCAGGCAAGTATCCCCATCCTGCTAGTAGTTATTTATTGAGAAACGATAGCCGAAATGGAATGATTACTTTTAAGGATGTAACTTTAGAAATTGCACCGAAACTCCAGAATATTGGCATGGTTACAGATGCAATCTGGATCGACATCAATAATGATCAACGTGCCGAATTGATAGTAGTTGGAGAATGGATGTCTATAAAAGTATTTGAAAATAATGACAATATATTTAGGGATATTACAAACCTTACAGGATTGTCAGAAGATATTGGGTGGTGGAATTGTATTACTTCAGCAGACTTTGACCAAGATGGAGACATGGACTTGGTTGTAGGGAATCTGGGTTTGAATAATAGAATCAATGGTAAAGCACAAAATTATTTTGAAATATTTTCAAAAGATTTTGACAATAACGGAAAAACAGACATGGTCTTGGGCTACCATCAAGATGAACAATTGCTCCCTTTCCATGATTACAAAGTTTTGGTAAAACAACTGCCATTCATAGGTCAGAAGTTTTCAACATTCGATGCTTACGCAAATGCTAGTTTAGAGGATGTTATGGGTGAGGAAAATCTTCAATCAGCCATACATTATAAAGCTACTAACTTTGCTACTTGCTATGTTGAAAATATTGGAGATTTTACTTTTAAAGTAAGGCCGCTATGCAATATGGCACAGATATCTTCAGTAAATGGGATCATTGCAAAAGATGTGGACAACGATGGTTTTATGGATATCACTTTAGCTGGTAATTTTTATGGGTTTGAAGTTTCAATTCCTAGAAATGATGCAAGTATCGGGTTATATCTTAAAGGTAATGGAAAAGGAAAATTTGATCCTATACCATACTATAATTCAGGCCTATTAATAAATGGTGATGTAAGACAAATTGAGTTAATCAATATAGGAAAGGATGGGCGTCAAGGGATTATCGCAGCAAAGAATAATGATTATGTACAACTCATAGAGATAGTTGATCATAAAAAATAGAGAGTGATTTTCATTAAGCAGAACTAAAACTTCATAAGTAATACTTTCTATTTTCTTCCAGAAGTGGGTTATTAAATTTGGTAGCAGATCTTATTTTTAAAAATCCATTAACCTGCTATTTGCATGAAGGACTTAAATGAAAAGAAAGATACCAAATAGATTTAAAAAGGTTTGTTATATTTACTTGTAAATTATTATAAGCAGATCAATCTATTATCGAAAGCAAATGAAATGTTTCTTTGACAATCAGAGTAATAATAAAATTGGGTTTATCTTTTTCATTTTGATGCTGGCTTATTTCGGTATGAACGCCCAGATTGTATCTGTATGGGCTGTTGGTGATGGCGAGAAAATATTTAAATATGAAACTGACCATTTTGCTAAAACTAAAAACAGTATTTGGGATGGAAAGCAAATCAAATTAAGAGGGTTATACAATGAGGTGCTCGGTTTTCAAATAATTGTTGAGGTGGACAGCACTGGGGCAAATGGCCTTGAAATATCCATGGATCCCCCTATACAAAAGAAAACTGAGATGATCATTGGAGGAAGTGGAGCAATCAAATATGGAGATCAGGGTTATATCGAATTTTTCAGCCAGCATTATCTTCATGTAAAAAATCCTACCAATCCCAACTGGTTTTACGGTTCAGAAAATAGTGCGCCTTCAAAAATGACCGGATGGATTCCAGATGCTTTAATACCTTCAGATGCGTTGGTGAGTCACGGTGGTTTTCCGCTAACCATTCCTCCAACAATGAAGGAAGTGTACAGGCATCAGAATATTGTGGATGTTGTACCGAGAAAAGCAAGCCTCAACCAGGGATTCTGGATAGATTTATACCTGCCAAGAGATCAGCATTATCCGAGCGGAATCTATGTGTCAGAAATCCAGGTATGGGTGGAAGGAAAGGTATTCACAAGAATTCCTATTGAGATTGAAATTATTGAGGCTTATCTACCAGATGAAAATCATTCCAATGTTTGGGTGTATAATTCGGGTATGGATGAGTTAAGTGTCTATTTTCCAGGAATATCAAATAAACAAATCAGACGGATGATTAAAAATGAGGCTCACCTTCATAGAATAGAATTGGTTGGTGGTTTTAAAGCTCACCAGATAGCCTTTGATGAACCTATTCTTGAAGATTATAAACCTTTTGTGGATGGTTCCGCTTACACGCCCGCCTTTGGGTATCATGGCCCGGGAGAGGGGATTGGTGAAAAACTGTTTCCTATTGGAATGTATGGTAGCCAGGTGTTGGGAACAACAAAAGAAGAAATGCAAAAAGAATCTGATAAATGGGCCTTATGGTTTGAGAAAAATGTTCCGGGTATTACCTTTTTCAAATACATGATCGATGAACCGGGGCCTTCACAATATTCATTCATTAACGAACAGGTCAGTTGGATTAAGTCAAACCCGGGACCTGGTAATAAGGTAAAAATACAAGTGACCACAGGCTATGTGGAAGAGCTTAAAGATGCAGTAGATATTTGGGATGCGTACGATGGAGTTGAACTCGATAGGCTTGAAGGACTTCAGAAGGAAGGTAAAGATTATTGGTTTTATAATGGCAACCGGCCCAGGTACGGGTCGGTGATTCTTGAAGGTACTGCTGTTGATTTACGGGTGAATGGCTGGATTAAGTACCTCTTTAATATCAATACCTGGTTTGTATGGCATAGCACGCACTGGACGCATAATTCTCAAGGCCCCAAAGGCAGGTTGCAGCAACATATTTTTAATGAACCACTCACTTTTATAAACAGGCACCTGGAATGGGGCAATGGAGATGGCGTGCTTTTTTATCCTGGAAGGATGCCACATCAACCGGAAGAAAATCGTGGGATTAACCGGATTATACCATCCATCAGATTGAAGAACATCCGCAGAGGCCAGCAGGATTATGAGCTGCTATGGCTTGCAGAGCAAAAGGTAGGGGTGGAAAAAATAAAAGCATTGGCAAGGGAACTGGTAGTGAAAGCCATGGATGAAATTGCTATGGAAGATAAAGTCTATTGGCCACAAAACGGGGATGCGTATGATGCAATGCGGGATAAGTTGCTGGACATTATTAAGAAATAAAATTATTGGACCAATAGTAGAATTCATTGTAATTAAAGCGAATAGAAAAGAATGAAAATGACTTTAGATTACTTGCTAATTGAATTGCACTTTAAAACATTGAGCATTCAAATTGCTTTTTTAAGCATTTTGTTTTCTTTTATTTACATCACAAAAGCTAATGCCCAAATTATCTTTGAAGATGATTTTGAATCCGGAACTTTTGAGAGAAATAAATGGGATTTGACTTGGTGGACAGATCGCCAACTTTCGGAGGGGATCGAACCTGAGATAGTCACTTCACCTGTGAGAGTAGGAAAATATGCAGTGAAAATGCGGGCAGAATACAATTGGAAAGGAGTAAAAGAATACAACAGAACGGAACTGCAGGCCCGTAGAATTGACAATGGTGATCACACAAGTTTTTTTGATGTAAATAGTGGAGAATACTGGATAGGTTTTAGTGCCTACCTGCCTTCCAGTTGGGTGATTGACTCACAGCCAGAACTCATATTCCAGCTTCATGGAAATGGATCAGGAAGACCTCCTCCGTTTGCATTGTATATAAATGGAGATATGTGGGAATGGCGCATAAGATGGCAACCAAATCGTGACGAATCAAAACCTGGTTCAGGAGAAATGAGTCTTTGGCAAGATACCTATGACAATGTAAAATGGGTGGATTGGGTGATCCATGCCGTTTGGTCTTACAAAGAAGATGGTTTTTTGGAAATATTTAAGGATGGAGTTTCAATAGTGAAGCGAAATGGGCCAAATTGTTACAATGATAAAGCTGGTATGCGTGGACCTCAAACGGGAATTTATAAATGGCCGTGGCGAGAAGTTGGTCCATCAGATGTAAACGAAAGGATTGTCTATTTGGATGAGTTTAAAGTGGGCGGAAAAAATGCTACCTATAGTGAAGTAGCTCCTGCTGGAGGTATGTTGATAAAAACTGATTGAGGAAAGAACTGCGAATTATGAATTTGCATAGAATTGGTATAATATTATTATTTTACGTTTAATAATTATTTTGCTTTTCTGTAAGTGTATTGCCATAATTCTACTTCGTTGATGTAATCAACGGTAAAAAAGTATTTTTTTATAAAACCTATTTATAGATAAAATAAAGAAATTAAAACAAGCACATATTTAAATAAAAGTTATAGAAATGAGCGTATTAACAAAACTCCGATATTCTTCAAAAATTACCATGGCATTAGTAAGTGTTTTGTTCTTGATGTTGAACAACCTTGCCCTAATGGCACAGGAGAAAGCCATTATTTTTCCAATTCCACAAGAAATGGAAAAGACCGGAGAGAAGTTTATTTTAAATGAGGAAACACAAATATTAATTCCTCAGCATGCTTCAGAAAATGACCTCACACTTGCACGGGCATTAGTTAGGGAGCTAAGCGACAAATACAGTATTGCCTTGAAAATAAAGCACGTATCTACTTTGCCTGTCGATGACACAAAATATATCCTCATGGGAGTAATTGACAATCCCTTAATTAACACGTATTGTGCAACAAACGATATTGAGGTTTCATTGAAAAGCCCGGGAAAAGAAGGGTATGTGTTAAAAGTTGAGAAAAACAAAGTGGTTGTGGCAGGTTGGGATGATAGAGGAGCTTTTTATGGTTTACAATCACTTCGGCAATTGGTACGGGAAGAAGACGGATTTGAAATTGTGGGTGTAAATGTGCGAGATTGGCCGTTAATGCCTTTCAGAGGGGTTAGGCTTTACATTCCCGGACCGGAAAACATATCATTTTTCAAACGGTTTCTCAGAGATTTTATGGCCTTGTACAAATTCAATAAGGTAATAATTGAAGTAAACTGTATGCGACTGAACAGGCATCCCGAGGTAAATGCCGGGTGGAACGAGTTTTCAAAATATATGAAATATACTCGTACCACGGAATTGATGGGAAATCATGGACAAAATAAAAATTCCGGACATCAGGATGCAGGAGATGGTTTTATCTTGGAGCAGGATGATGTGAAAGGCATCGTAGATTTTGCTAATAAAAATTATATCGAAGTGATTCCTGAAATACCTTCACTCAGCCATGGATATTACCTGTTGACGCGCCACCACGAGCTTGCCGAAAATGAAGATGATATGTGGCCTGATACCTACTGTCCGTCTAATCCTGCTACCTATGAATTGATGTTTGATGTGATGGATGAATATATCCAGGTGATGAATCCGAAAATGATACATATAGGTCATGATGAATGGAGAGGGGTACCGCTCAACCTCTGCCCGAGATGTAAAGGCAAGGATTATTCAGAATTATACGCTAAAGATGTGAATATGATTCATAGCTATCTGGCGAAGAAAGATATAAAAACAGCTATGTGGGGAGACTATTTATTGGAAAGTGTCCGGGGAAAAGGCCCTGATATCAGGACCGCTGAGTCAGGAAAGAAGTATGAATTTCCTGGGGGATTAAGGCCGGAGGTGGTCAGGGAATCTATTCCAAAAGACATATTACTATTTAACTGGTTTTGGGGAGATCATGAACAGGATAAGGAATTGGATGAGTTAGGATTTAAACAAATTTATGGAAATTTTAAACCTAATATCAGTGATTGGGATAACAGAATAAAAGATATTAATGTGGTAGGAGGTGCACCTTCCGCCTGGATATCCACCAACGAATATACTTTCGGAAAAGACAATGTGATGGATTTTTTAGGATGTGCTAACTTGATGTGGTCGAAACATACTATTCAGCAAAAAGATTTAGCAGAATATGTGTGGGAACAACTGCCTATAGTTCGCAGAAACTTCAGGGGGTACAATGCGCCGAGTGAGGATGGTGACCCGGTTGAATCGGTTGATATCTCATCAAATTTTAATTTTAGTTCTAATTCAGATGTATTTGGAATTAATTTGAAAACATTAACATCAGGCAAAATATCCAATGGTAAACAAAGTTTTAATTTGGCGGAAGCAAATAGTAAAAAAGTCAATAATTTGATTGCTGCAGGAGTTCAGGGCAAAGGAGATAATCCGCTAAAGCGGGAGGTAAATGGAATAGAAATTAACGAAGATGT
>CAYREN010000113.1:9708-12133 GCA_964423255.1 uncultured Roseivirgaceae bacterium
GCCTATTGTTATGAAGGAGATGTTGTTAATTGTTCTTCGGATATGAAAAATAATCCAATTCGATTTTATTCTTTTGAATGGACAAATACACGATTCGGTAAAAAGATTAAAAATGTGAATCTTATAGGTTCCCGTAACTTCCAGGCCGTTCAGCCGGTTTATTCGCATGTAGTTACAGAGCCTTTGCCAAGCAATGCCATTATGCTGTTGGGGATTAATAAAGTGCAAAAGAGAATTACCGAACCATGATTAAGTTTTTGAATTGCTTATAATTCACAAAAAATTATAAATCAATTTATTTCAACAGTACATTTGAGATGTAAATAAGGGATTATCAAATTAATAATTAGGAATAATGAAATTGAAAAGCTTACAATCCATTTCGCTTTTTTTGTTAAGAGTATTTATAGGTTGGCATTTATTATATGAAGGACTTGTAAAAGTTTTCGATCCGGATTGGACCTCTGCAGGTTATCTGATGGGATCTCAGGGGATTTTTGCTTCCCTTTTTAAATCAATTGCTGAAAACGCAGCCACTTTACAAATTTCAGATTTTGTAAATCAATGGGCACTTATCCTTATTGGATTATCATTGATCATTGGTGTTTTCACCAGAGTTTCTGCCATTTCAGGAATGATGCTATTAATGCTTTATTACCTCTGTACACCTCCCTGGATTGGTCTTGAATATGCAGTTCCTGTTGAGGGAAATTATATGATTGTCAATAAGACCTTGATTGAAGCAGCAGCTTTATTTATGTTGGCGATGTTTCCATCTGGAGAGCAATATGGATTGGATTTTATCCTTCGCAAAAAAAATAGTACAACCAATACTCAATCTGAAGATTAATTAGAAATAAAATTTCATGGACATGGAAGATCAAAATAGTAAAAGGAATACAGGTAAGAATGGCATAAAACGAAGAGATATTCTGAAGGGAATGGCATCAATACCAGTACTTGGGGCATTTGGCTATGGATATGCTAAAAGCAAAAAGGTAGACAAAAAATCAGAGTCCATAAATATGTTCGATGAGCTCGGCCTCGATCAGGAGTTGCATTTTAATGTCCCGGGAGAAAAATCAGGTAAACCTGCTGATGCATTACGTCTCGGAATTATTGGAGCTGGATCGCGGGCACAATCCCTGCTTTACCATACAGGCTTCGCTCCAAAGGAGCGAACTGATGGTATGTCTAAAGAACAGCTTGAGAAATGGATGGAATACAAGGATATGAATATAGATCTTGTAGGGGTTTGCGATGTGTTTGACGAGCATGCTGAACGTGCTATGGAAGCATCCGGAAACAGTGTGAAAGCATTTTCGGGAGAGAAAAAATTACCCAAAGTAAAACGCTATAAGCGTTATCAGGATCTGCTCGCAAGCAATGAAATTGATGCTGTGATTATTGCAACTCCCGATCATCATCATGCGCAATTCACGGTTGATGCAATTAATGCCGGTAAGCATGTATACTGTGAAAAGGCCCCAACACGAACTGAAGAGGAAATATATCAGTTAGCGGATGCGCTCAGAGGCAGCAAGCCGGTTTACCAGCTTGGCCATCAGATACGCCACAATCCCATTTATCCGTATGCCGCTGATCTGATAAAAAAAGGAATATTAGGAAATGTCAATTTGGTTGAAACTACTACAAATCGAAATTCCTCCAGTGGTGCCTGGGTGCGTCATCTTAATTCTGACGGTAAACCCAAGTCTGGAAATTCGAGAAGCATTGACTGGGATCAATGGCTTGGCGATAGTCCTAAAGTTCCTTTCAGTGTCGATAGGTATTACAACTGGACCAAGTACTGGGATTATGCAACTGGCCTGCTCGGTCAATTGTTTTCTCATGAGTTTGATGCAGTAAATGGAATTCTAAATTGCGGAATACCTGCTTCGTGCATGAGTACAGGGGGAATATATTATTACAAAGATGGAAGAGAGATTCCTGATTTGATGCAGGCTGTTTTTGAATATCCCGACAGAGGAATGACATTAATTTATAGCGCTACCTTGGCAAACAGCCGCAGCCGTGGCCGTGTATTTATGGGGAGGGATGCAAGCATGGAAATAGGCAGTAGCCTTTCTGTGATTGCAGATGGCAGTTCAGAAAAGTACAAGGATAAACTGGATAAAAAACTAATTGATACAAGCCAGCCCATGTTTACCATTGGCCCTAACAGAGGAGGTGCTGATGCAGTGACATCTGCTACTGAAAAATACTATACAGACCGAGGCTTGACTTCTGTAAATATTGGTGGAAAATCAAAAGATGTTACGCATTTGCATTTGCGTGAATGGCTCGATGTGATTCGAAACGGAGGGGAAACAAGTTGCAATATTGATTGGGCATTTCAGGAAGCCGTCACAATTCAAATGGCAAAGAAATCTTATTTTGAAAAGCGAATGGTGCATTGGGATCC
>CAYREN010000114.1:0-12053 GCA_964423255.1 uncultured Roseivirgaceae bacterium
GAATTAGTTATAACCAAGGCATAAGTTCCAGCACTTAGTCCAAAAACTTGTGAGCTGTCAGGATCTAAAGGAAAGCTAACATTGGGATCAACTAATTGAGTTCCAGAGCTGTTTCCCTCATACCAAATAAAATTATAACTACCTGGAAATGGATCAACTTCATTTGAAACATTTGAAACAGTAATTTGTCCATTTGGATTATTATTATCGCAAGATGAATTATCCAGTGCAGTAAGTACCGGATTTGGGATTACTGTATTATCATCTACCGTTATTGGAGCAGGATTAGAATTACACTTAGTAGCGTCATTCGTAATAGTTAATAGATAATCACCTGGCATTACTGAAATTACAGTTGCTGTAGCAGCACTTAACGTATCTCCAGTATCTACAGATTCCCAAATAAAAGTGTAACCATCAACTTCTGTTAACCCACCATCAACCGTAGCAATTAATTGACCATTGGCACTATTTCCACAAAAGGATGATGGCATCGCACTTACTGATTCTACAGGCAGCACAATTCCTATGTTTATAGAAGGATAAAAAGCATTTGCACATTGGGTTGTTTTATTAGTTATTCTTAAAGCATAGTTTCCGGAATCTAAATTGGAAACAATTTCTCCATCTACGCTCGATGGGGCTATTGGATTTCCAGATAGATCATTTTCAAACCATTCGTAGGTATAATCTGAAATGGCTCCAAAACCCATAGATGAAGTCAATTGCCCAGTTGGGTTGTTTGTATCACAAGAAACCTGATCATCGGATATAATGGTTGTTGTCGGTAAAATAGCAGCATTATTAATGGTTGCCGTTACAGGGTTTGATTCGCACTTGGTAATAATATCCTTTGCAACAACTGTATATTTTCCAACAGAAAGATTCGAAATAATATTACTACTTGAGGTCATTAGCAAGCTATCTGTGATTGCTCCAAACCCATTATATATATCAAATATATAATCTGCTGGGTTTCCAACAACAGTTACAGTAATAGATCCATTTGGTATTGAACAATGTGTTACATCAGTTGTCACCACTGAAATATCAGGTGGAGAGGTTGTTAAATCTTGAACAAGGGTATCGATAAAAGAGGTGCAATTAGTTCCATCTTCAACCACTACCAATCTGTAAGATGCGGCAATAAGACCATCGGCAGTTGGACCTCCTGAGTAACCTGGTCGAGCGGGAATAATATCATTTGGACCTTTATACCAATTAAATGAAAATCCAGTGGTTGTTGGTGTACCTGAAACATCAACTGCTCCAGAGAGTTGCCCCGTTGGTGCAAGTGTATCACATGATATTTGGTCTGAAACTCCGGTCACAAGCAATACCGGTTTATTGGTAAGGTCGATAATTGAAATTGATGCTGGATCAGAAGGGCAAAATGTCAAACTATCAATTGCTCGTACAGTAAAAGTGCCTACTGGTAATGTGCTGACAGTTGATCCCGTAAAATCTGGTGGGCCTGCTCCTATCGCTGGACCTATGTACCATTCAAAACTATACCCATTTGTTATGCCACCTACATCCGCATCACCAATCCCAGAATTGGGATCGATACAAGAAGTAACATCAGCAATTTTTGTTGCTGTTACTAATGGAATATTTACAGCATTGATAACTTCAGCATTAATTGTAGTATCACAACCGGTTGCAGCTTCTGTAATTACTACTGTGTATTCTCTACTCTCAAGATTTTGCGCAATTGGTCCATTTCTCTGGATAAATGACGGGATCTTTGGATCTTCCTGATGATACCACTCAAAGGTATAACCTGTTGTCAAAGTATCTGGACCATTGAGAACTCCTGCACCCAGTGCACCATCGTATGGCAACTTACAGTTTGTAAATGGAGATAAATGCTCAATAAATGCTCCTGGAATTTGATAACCCGTGCTGTCAATTGTAATGGAAGATGGATTGGAAGGGCAACCTGTGATATTATCAATTGCGATTACGCTATATACACCTTGGCCAATACTGTTTATAACCGGTCCTGTGTAAATAATTGGACCTGATGCAGCGGCACCATTATACCAATTATAAGTGACGTTGGGTACACCTGCACCCACAGCGGTTATATGGATATTATCCCAATAATAATTTTCATTTCCACCATCATTTTTTGCCAGGATCACAATCTGCAATGTACTCCCACTCAACCCACTTATAATTGCCTGAGCAATGCCAAAATTGGCGCTTTGTATTCCATTTGTTAATTGTGTTTCAACACCTCCATCCAATTTATAGTAAGCTTCCAAAAAGTCATTTGGTCCAAGTCCTCCTTGAGATTCCAGATCAATTGTTACACCTACATCACTTAAACCCGATATGTCAATAATTTCAGTTTCAAAACGCACATCACAGCCAGATTTCTTAACTCTAAATTTGTTATTTTCTACTTCAATTTGATTGCCACCACTACAAGAACCTGTAGTTGTTGATGTCCAAGAAGATGTTCCGTTATCATTTGTGGTGCCGTCACTGAGGTCTTCAAATCCCTCATACCAAAGTGTTCCACGAAGTAAAGATGAGTTTACATTAGCAGATGCAGAACCATTAGCCGGAAGTGAATCTGAACAAACTAAATTTGGCGATGTAGCTGTTAAATCTACATCGAAAGGCAGGCAACCTACATTAATGTACACAAATGCAGTATCACATTTCGCATAACACTTTGTTGAGTTTACATCACATGTCACATATCCTATTGTATCTTGGCCAACATAATTTGTATTCGGCGTATAGCGCATATAGTTTACATCAAGGCTATCAAAAATGAATGCTTGACCATTTAGCGCCTGATCAATTATAATAGGTACATGAAGTTCATCACCATCAGGATCGTTGTCATTAGCTTCCACATCAATTATTGCAGTAGCATTTAGTGGGATAGACGCATAATCATCCTGAGCGAATGGTTTCAAATTTTCTCCCAATAAACAAATTGTTTGCTCATTTATCGCACCACCTGTCGAACCCGTAAACCCAAATCTCATAACCGGATCGCCTCCGAAGACATTGTTTATCATGTCGTCATTGTGAGTCATGACCATTTGAAGACCGTCGGTATTGGTAGTGCCATTATACACATCGCCCCACAACTGTAGAGTTTGAGTACCATCTGGGTTGACCTCCCATCGTATTTGAAAAAGATAACATCTGTCATCTTCGATATTATGGTAAACGCTTCCATCAGGATTGTTCCCTGTGCCATATGCATACCCTGGCTTTAAGGGAAGTATTCTATCTGAATTGCCTTGGCCATCTGTAATGATTTGTTGGCCCCCATAAATGTCTCCATTATAAACTACTGAGGTATGATCCCATCCATAATATTGACTAGTAGCTTGATTTACTCCGTTTGCATCTGTGCCGTTATTACCATCAGGAACATCATTGTTGTTCCAGGTATCCAATTCTACAGCAACAGATTTTTGAATTTTATGATTTTCAGGATCGTCTCCCGGACCGTGAGGACCAGGTATTGTATTTGGGCCTTCTCTACTTAAATGCATTGCAAATCCCAATCCGCCACCATCATCACCTGTTGCTGCCTGAAGATCCCAGGTGCCTGCTCCTCCTATGATCACTTGCTGGCTTGGGTCTGTTATGGTATCTCTGGGATCTTGATGCATAACAAAAGCTAAGCCGTCAGCCCCATTACCATCACGGTCGCCCATATAAACTACGAAGTTGAATAATGTGTCACTAGAAAAATCTACCTTATCTGCCCACCAAACTGCACCGAATTGATTATAGTCTTCCCATGTTACAGTAAAACATCTTTCGGATCTTTTAACTGCATCATATTTTGGTATAAAAGGGTTTTGAGCACTAGCTGAAAAAATGCTAACTGCACAAATAATAAGGACTAAAAAAATATGTGTTAAATTCCTTTTATTCATTTGTATGTTGCTCTGAGGTTGATAAAAAAATATTCAGACGTAATAATTATAACTTCTCAGTCAAAAAAAATTAGTATTCAAAACGACTGAAAAATGATAATTTCAACTACCTTTTTTCTTAATAAATATTATATGTAATTATATTAAAAAATCGATTTTAGTAACCTCGATTCCGGCGTCTAAACATATCGTTATCTTACATTGGTGAGCAATGCCAGTAGTTACTACAAATATGCTATCTGATTAGTGTGATATTGCCAGTATGGACTTCGCTGGTACTACAGCTGAGTATGTAATAATAGGCTCCTTCGGGTAGTTCTTTACTACCCATTGTGCCATCCCAATCATTATTATATTGGCCGGCTTCATATACATTTTGTCCTCTCCTATTAAATATACGTATTGGACAAGATTCAAATACATCAATATTCTTTATCTCCCAAATATCATTTATCCCGTCTCCATTTGGGGTAAATGCCTTGGAAGCTTCAACCGGGATAAGTACTTTTTCGTCAACAAAAACTTTCACATTGTTTATGTCTATACAACCATAACTATTTGTTCCTGTTACAACGTACTCAGTAGTGGCTCTGGGCGATGCCAGAGGGTTGGGGATTGTCGGGTCATCTAAATCTTCTGCAGGCTCCCAGGCGTATGTATCAGCACCTTCTGCCCCAAGCTGGGCGGAGCTACCACTTTCTATTCTTTGACTTCCTGATGTAATTTCAAGGTTTACATTATCCACACCTACAGCATCAACTTCGTCTTTACTAGAACATCCTGAATTACTACCGGAACTTACTGAATAAATCCCCGGTGTAGAGATATCGATTCTTGCCGTTGTTTCACCTGTACTCCATTCGACTTGACCTGCCAATGCATTTACTGAAAGCTCTGCTGTGCTCCCTTCACATAAATTAAACATCCCATCAGAAATACTTTTCCCATCTGCCATGATTTCCAAGTTTAAAAATTTAGCGACATTTATCATGCTCTCATAAGTATCGCTGCAAGATGTATTATTATAACCAACATGCAAAACAACCTTAAAGTCGCCAGATTTGGAATAAGTATGTGTTGGATTTTTATCAGAAGAGAATGATGCATCTCCAAAATCCCAGGAGAATATAGGTGTTTCTGTATCATCATATGAAGAAATATTTTCAAAAATTATTTGTTCATTCAAACAAGAACTAGCAACATCACTAAAAAATGC
The DNA here is from genome assembly GCA_964423255.1 of uncultured Roseivirgaceae bacterium. Lineage (GTDB taxonomy): Bacteria > Bacteroidota > Bacteroidia > Cytophagales > Cyclobacteriaceae > JAAUQL01. Next base: position 5,134 of record CAYREN010000114.1, read on the forward strand.
AACAGGTTGCTCGACTTCAATAATAGAGATGGTTTTACTCAAACTGGAGCAATTATAATTGTTCTTAATAGAAACGGAATATGTTCCTGTTTGTGTGGTTGGGTATATATTTCCATCGATCCCAGATATTACACTATTGTTTAATTTCCATGTGTATGTTGCTTGTGGCACCAATGGTACAGACAATTCATTGGGCGTCCCTTCACAAAATAAAACTCCACTTGAAGATGAAATCTCCATTTCTGGGATAGAACTAATTTCAACAAGGACAGTTGTTGGATCCGTAAGGCATCCTGCAGATTGAAGTACTAAAGCATATCTACCTCCATCTCCAATGGCAGCATTATTTATCACTAACTCATTGCCTGTGACAATTTGGTCAGTTGGCGTTTTCCAAATGTAGTTCACACCAGCTGTCAATTGAGCTGTTAATTTGAAATTGCTCCCTTCGCAAACTACTCCGGGACTTATAATTGATACTAAGGGAGGAAGGTTATCTCCTCCATTTGAAACTATCACTTCTCCACTTTGAGAATCACATCCATCAGGCTGTGATTGAATTGCAACATTATAGTTTCCTGCCTGAGAAATATCTGCTTGAAAAGCTCCTGTAATTATCTGATTAGTTACCGTATTTTTCCAGATATAATCTACTTTCAAGGCAGATGTAGTTTTTAATTTAACTGGTTTATTACTGCATATTTGTGGAGGAGAATTGGGATTTATCTCTGATATCACACAATGTTTATTTCTAAGAAATATCAATTCATTATTTTGTCTATTTACATAACCTATATCTGGCTTACCATCTCCATTAAAGTCAGAAATGTTTAAATTAAATGAGATGTCTGAGTTACCAATATCAAAACGATCGTAGGAAATATTTACACCATCAGAAGTATTTATCAGGGCAGTCAATTTATCAGATGCATCTGTGGTTGCCACTACAATATCCACCAATCCATCTCCATTAAGGTCACCGAAATCAAGTCCCCAAGGTGCTCTTCCTGTCTCTATATATTTTGGAGATGAATAGGAATAATTATTTTCATTACCGGTATTAATAAGTACATAAATATTATTCACCAAGTTGGTAATTGCTATGTCTTTATCTCCGTCATTATCAAGGTCTCCAATTTTAAGATTAACCAAATTTGTACCTGCAATGGTCTTAGTTTGAGGTGTGCCCATAGCAATAGTTCCTGCAACGCTTTTATTGGGTATTATGAATATATTTGATTTATCGGAATTACAAACGATTTCCGGCTTATTATCATTGTTCAAATCAGCCACATCAAGTCCGACTAACGAACCTGCTGTTGTAGCAATAGTTTGCCGTGCTGAAGATGGAAAATCAATACCACCGGCATCACTTTTATTTCCAAAGATGAATACTTTTCCAGTTCCCTGATCGGTCATGATGATATCCGGTTTTCCATCCTTATCCATATCCTGAATTTTTATTTTCCTAGTAGTACTCGAACTAACATTTTCTGAAAGCAGAATTGTTATTGCCTGCTCAAACCTAATTCCTGTGTTACTTACGTTTTTAAAAATATAAATACGGTCAGCATTACCTCCACCTTTACCTACAATGAGGTCCGGTTTGCCGTCACCATTCAAATCTGCACAGGATATATTTCTTGCTCCTTTTCCTATATTTAAGTTCACTTCATTTATTTTTTTCAACTTAATATCAAAATCGGTTGTTTGGGTTGTGTTTTGATATACAGTAATTGAAGACGCTCCAGACTCATCTCTGTTATTTGTAGAAGCAATGTCATTCAATCCATCACCATTAAAGTCGCAATTACATAGATCAAAGAGTCCATTGTCTTCCTTGATCTTGGCCGACTGCGCTATTCGCGATTCTTCAAATGAATTGCCATTAAATGCCAGATTAAAATAATTTTTTGAATATCCCGTTGCATTCGAGCTTAGATTTGTAACAGCAATATTTTGATAGGTAGCTCCACCTGGTGCTAACACTTCAATTAAATACTCAGTAGAATTTAATATTTGCCCTTTGGATGACCCAAAATATACATTGAGTGTACTTAGATTATTGCTAAATCCACTTCCGGAAATAGTTACTAATTCTCCATAACTTCCAGACCTCTTGTCCACTTTTACAATATCAGGCACTTGAGCATAACCGCGAATAATAAAAATAAATACTATAACGCACGTAATTAAAATTTTTAATCTTTTCATTATTTTATAAAATAAAAGTTGAAAAAATATACTATTGGACTTGTAATACCCAATTTTCACTTAAACGAGCCCTTATCAAATTAAACCGCTCACTAGTGTCTTTAGCTTCTTGCAAATCCTCGCTTTCAAAAATATACACGTAATAAATTTTCGTTTGAGAGATATAACCAAATTTAGTGTAGAAGCCTTTCATAAATAATGCATCCGAATGTTCTTCTGCATCTCTATAATTCTCCAATGTTCCTACAACCACATAATTTCCTTTGTCAAGCTCCAAAAGATGATTACCTTTTAAAACTGTTGTAGGACCGATATACGATCCTTCTTCATCTAATGTTGGCTCAATGAATTCTTCTTGTAGTAAGACATCTTCCAATATTTCATCTGCTACTTCAGTTTCAATATTCTCCTTTGTTTCAATTTGTTGATTAGTAGCAAACTCTTCCATAGCTTCCTTTTCCATTTGTCTGATTAGAGCCTCTTCTTCATCATTTTCTTTAGGTTGAGCTATCAACGCTAGGGTAACCGCTGGGCTTTTATTCGGTTTAACTACTTCCTCATCATCAAATTTGAAATTGAATATATCAATTGTATCTTCTTCCGCCTGAGGTTTCAATTCATCCTTTGCTTCAGGCTTTTCATGATTATTTAAACCAGCCAACAGGGAAGTTGTAACTGCTACAGCATTATTTGGTTTTGATACCTCTTCACTACCAAATTTGAAATTGAAAATATCAATTGTGTCTTCTTCAACAGGAGTTTCCAATTCCTCCACAATCACTGGTTCCTCAACCTCTTCTTGCTCGATTGCCATTTCATCCAAAAGATCTTGCAGAGCATCTTCTTCATTGTAAGTTTTTGTTTCAATCGGTGGAGCGACAAACGGATCATTCTCCACTTGATATGTGTTCTGACTTTTTTCAGAAGGTAATTTGCCCATTGCCCGAAGCATACTTCGACGTTTTTGGATTAGATTTATTTTACCTTTTTGCTTCTTTTTTCCAAAAACTATAGAAAGTTGAATATCGTGTGTTCCGTTATTGAAGTTAACAGGCTGAACATTGAAAAATTCATATGCATAGCCAAATTTGAAGTTGTCCTTTATGTTTAACCCAATAAAACCTGTCGTACCATAATATTGTCTAAAGGATGCTCCTATCCAGAAAACATCCATTAAGTGTACCAACCCAATTGCTTCAAACTGTCCAGGGAAATCTTTTGAATAGTAATAAATTACATGTGGTTCAAGGGCAAATTTGCCTTCAGAAATTTCCCATTTATAACTTGACATGAAAATAGCATCATTCAAAGGGCTAATCTCTCCCGGATCAAACTCAACATCACTAAGGGTCTTACTCTTAAATATTCTAGGAAGCGAAATACCCAAATTAAATCCCTTATTGAAGTAATTGAAACCTGCATTTCCATCCAAAAATATATTTTTGTTTAAGCCGTCAATAATTGCCGGGTCATCTAAGTCAACCTCGTCCAGATTAATGTTATTAAATCCAACACCACCGGATAATCCGAAACTTAAATAATGAAATTCATCAAAACTTGCTCGATAGCCAAAAGTAAGGAGTGCTCTTGTGGTACTAATTATTGCCCTCTCATCACTTTGAATATGAACACCAAAATTTACTTTTTTATTAAAGATTGTATGGAAATTAAACCCCGTTGTTACAGGAGCGCCTTCAATCCCTGTCCATTGCTGTCGTCTGTAAACATAAAATGCTGGTCGGTCTTCAAAACCAGCATACGCCGGATTGTAATAATACGGATTTAAAAAAATCTGACTATTTAGTGGCAACTCTTGTGCGAATGCAGCTTGAAAAAAGAGCTGAAAAACTAATATATGGAATAAAATTCTCATAAATTCTTTCCAAAATTATATTTTATAAAGGTCCAAAATTGTGCAATTAGCTGGTAAACAATGCCTATGTTTTGTTGCATTGTGTTATAGAATTAGTGAATAACAAAAAATCAATTACTGAAAATTGACAATAATCAAGTTATTATCCAATCTTCCATTTTTTAGCGAGTTGATTAATTAGTGCCAAAAATTTACTTATTCAATATTTGATCTCTCAATAGATCTTTTTATGCCAGTTGAATAGTTAGCACTGATTAACTACGCTTTAAATTTCAACTCTTCATTTTATAATTGAGCTAAGAATCTCCTTTTAAACATAATTAAATGCGCATTGAATATGACTATACTAATATTAGTTTTCATCCACACGAATTGAAGCAATAGAATAATTGAACTTTATGGCAAATGTTACCTGTGTCTTAGTTGTAGTTATTTTAGTGGGGGCAAAAATCGTGTTTTGGAGGTGCATTTACTTAATTTTGATTTGTAATAATAATGCAGGTGTAGAGCAATCTTTGTTTCTATATTTTTTACATAAAAAAATACAGTATCAATGGTTTTACTTCCAATCAGACATATTTGAGCAAAAAAAAAAATATACCATTTATCATAGCTTTTATTTTCATCTCAGGGATTTATCAGAATGGAAATGCTCAGACTTTTTTTGGTTTCAAAGCTGGTATCAATGCGAGTAAGGTATCATTTGATGGTGAAAAATATAAAAATTTTTATGATACAAAGTTCCAACCGGGGTTTACAGCAGGTGCATTATTTTTAATCGAGAATAAAGAAAAATACGGACTTTATACTGAATTTCTCTATTCGGTAAAAGGGAAAAAAATAGTGAGCAACGCCAATGATTATGAGACCAATAAAGCATACTTCCATTTTCTTGAAGTCCCGATAATGTTTAGAGTAAAATTTAAACAAACCAAATATGACTGGTTTTTACAACTAGGTCCCGAAGTAAGTTATTGGTTGAGTGGTAAAGGTGCATTCGAAGTTTACGAACCAGACCGTGACGTAATTACTACATATGAATATGCTATTAACTTTGGTAAACCGATTAAAACTACATCGGATTTCATGAATGTAAAACCCACCAATCGTTTACAGATAGGTTTAGCTCTTGGAGGAGGATTTATATGGGACATGAAAAATGGCAATTATTTCTCATTTGATATGAGATTTTCGCTTGGGCATACATTTATGGGAGGTTATGAAAGTGGAGAAATTCCAAATATTGGTCTTGTAGATAATTTCGAATATACCAATAATGTACTATCCTTATCTGCTATTTATTATTTTGATATTCTCGAAAAAATAAAACTCAGCAAAAATAAATATAACTAGAATCTCGTATCATTTTTCAATTGTAATAGCAGCATCAGGTAATTATATCAGGCTTCTGAATAATTTTCAAAACTATTTTATGTTTATCATCATCATTATCCTTCAGGCAAAAACCTATTTTGGGGTTGTCTAAATTTGTATTGCTCTCAATATTATAAACATCTAAATCTACCAGCTTTTTATTAATTTCTTCATTCAATTCGCACAATACTTCAACGAAGTTCAATTCATTAGGCCTTGGGTTATAGTCTTTAGTTATCGTACTTTTCACCAATTTATAAGTGCCGATGCCCATGTAAACCCACTACCAAAAGCTGCCAGACAAACCAAGTCGTTATCTTTAATTTTTCCTTCTGCCCATGCTTCGCTCAGTGCAATCGGAATTGAGGCTGCGGTTGTATTTCCGTATCTTTGAATGTTGCTATAAACTTTATCTTCATCCAATTCCAATTTTTGCTGTATGAAATTACTAATCCTCAAATTTGCCTGGTGAGGCACCAACAAATCAATATCCTCTTTTGATTTACCATTTGCTTGCAATGCCTCAGTGATTACTTCCATAAATCGAACAACAGCGTGTTTGAAAACAAGATTCCCATTCATATGGGCCTTTATCGAAACCCCGTCAAGCATTTCAGGTGTAATTCTTTCTTCTCTTTTTCTGCTACTGCCAGGGTCTCTCACATATAGTTCTTCTGCATAAGTACCGTCAGAATGCATATGGGTAGAAAGTATTCCTTTTCCGGGTTCATCTGTAGCCTGGAGAATTGCCGCTCCAGCCCCATCGCCAAATATTATAGAAACATGTCTTTGTCTGTCTGAAAATTCTAACGCCGAAGATTGAATCTCTGCACCAATGACGGCAATAGTTTTGTACATGCCCGTTTTTATAAACTGATCTGCAATTGATAAACCGTACACAAAGCCAGAACATGCATTTCGAATATCAATGGCAGGAATGGCTTTCTTATCTAAACCAAGCTCTCTTTGCATAAGCACACCAGACCCGGGAAACATGTAATCTGGTGTGATGGTAGCAAAAACTATAAGGTCTATTTCATCAACATCAACTTTAGCTCTTTCCAAAGCCATCTTTGTAGCTTTGGTGGCCATGTTGGAGCATGTATCTTTTTTATAATCAAAATATCTTCTTTCTTTTATTCCTGTTCTCTCAACAATCCATTGATCATTGGTGTCCATTAGTTTTTCAAGATCATGATTTGTCACTACATTTTCTGGGACATAATGACCAACACCTATAATTTTTGAATTTTTCATATAGAAATTATTAGAATCACAATTTAACCATTTTCAGCAAACGGGTATTATTAATATTTTGTTTTTTATAAATCAATCGATGGTTAGTCGAATAAAGTCAGGTTACCAAATTGATCTGCCGGAGGTGCGGGAATAATCAATTGAGGGTTGTCATTTCCTACCGAATTCACCATTGGAGATATACTATAATTTTCCATTTTCG